>NZ_JBIXLN010000016.1:0-93943 GCF_045798555.1 Paeniglutamicibacter sp. MACA_103
ATGGCGCGAGGGGTTCCACCGCATGGCGATGGAACCCCTCGCGCTTCTATTTGCCGGGCCGGACGTCCGATAGCCTTGAAAACAAGGGGCAATACGGCACGGGCAGCCCATGCCGGGAGAGGTATTGATGAACGGGAGGAACCGGCTTTTCCTGATTCTTGGATCCAGCTGTCTGCTCACCGCCGTGGTCGCCGTCGGCGTCACGGCCCTTTCCCTGTTTTCCAGGTACATGGAACTCGAGGACCTGGGACATGTGCTGGATGAACAAACCTTCAGCAGGATCGTCGGGATGACGGCGGCGGACAGGAACATCGTGGTTACGGGCGCCGTCCTCTTTGCCGTCGGAGTCCTGCTCATCATCGCCGGACTGCGGCGCCCCAATCATCGGGCCTTGTAGCCCGGGGTCCCGCACCGCGGGCTCCCGGCCCAACGTCCCGGTTGGGGCAGGAACCCGGGCGCTGCAGTCGCGGCATTCCCGCTTGGGGCGCTATTGCCCGGGTTCCTGCAGGCGCGGGTGCGCGGTGCCCTTTTCAATCCAGGCCCGCACGGTCGCGTTGAAGAGGATGGGATCCTCGATGTTCCACTGGTGGTGCATGCCTACTGCCGTGCGGAACTGGGCCTGTGGCAGCGCCCTGGCCAGCGCCGGGAAGGACTTGGCCACCAGCTTGGGCTCCTTGCCGCCGGCAATCACCAGGGCCGGGCCCTTGTAGTTGCCGAGCTTGGCGGGGACGCCTCCGGGGTCCACCTCGTCCATGATGGCGCGCATGTTGTCCGCGCGCAGGTGCGTGCCGTGCTCGGTGAAGAGTTCCTTTTCGTCGGCGACCATGCCGTAGGCACCGGCCTGGAAGCGCCAGTACCATTCGCTGCCGAAGAGGCGCAGCTGCATCCGGCTCATGGTGCGCATCGAGGTCGAGACGCCCGCAGCCGGGACGCCGGAGATCAGCAGGGACTCCACGAGCTCGGGGTGCCTGGCCAGCACGCGCAGCGCAATGACGCCACCCAGGGAAAGGCCCACGAGGTGGGCACCGCCGTTGGACACCTCGTCGGCGATGACCGCTGCAACGTCGTCGGCGGCGCTGTCAAGCCCCGCCCAGTCCTCCTGGGCGCGGGCACCGAATCCGGGAAGGTGCGGGGTGAGCACCTCGTAGTCGCCAAAGGCGCGCACCTGCGGGTCCCAGGTCCAGTTCGCGACGTTTCCCCCGTGCAGGAAGACGATGGTCTGGGCTTTCTTGCCGTCTTTGCGGGGCCGGGTGGGTGCATGGAATTCCGGGTAGCCGCCCGGATCCCGCGGCGCCGCGGCCAGGGATGAGGCCGGCGTCGACTCGGTCCCCGGTTCCGCCGGGCTCCTGGGCTCCGTACGGGTGTGCGGGACCGTTGGCCTGGGGTGCCTCGGAGCCTTGGCAGGGCGCCCCGGCTTCTCCGTGCCGGCGGGCTTGTCCTTGGCGGCCGCCCGGTGCGTTTCCTCGGAAGGCTTCGCGGGCGAGGATCCGGCTGCGGCTTCGGCCGGCGCCGTCGGCGCCCCGGCCTGGGCAGGGGGGCGCACCGCCTCCACCTCGGGCTTCGCCCCACCCTTTGCGGCAGGCTTGGGCTTGGAATGCGGCTCGGGGCGTGGCTTGTGGTCCCTGGGTCCACGCTTGGGCTCAGCGGGGCCGGCCTGCCGTTTTTCGCGCGGGTCCTTGCCCGGCTTGTCCGCCGGGGCCGGCTCCTCCGCCAACGAGCGGTCGACGAATTCCTCGTCCGTTCCGGCGTCCCCGTCGGAGGGGTGCTGGTGCTGGCTCATGGCAGGTACTCCGTCACTGCATCCAGCCATTCGAGTTCGGCCGCCGCATGGCGGATTCCGTTGTCCAGGGTTGCAGCCATCAGGAAGCTGCGGCGGTCCGCTGCCGCTCTCATGTCAATGTCCTCACGCTGGGAGAGGTAGTCGTCCAACACCACTTGCGTTGCTTCGCGTCGGGCCTGGATCAGGTCCAGCACCGAGTCGCGGTCAAGTTCCGCGGCAAAGAACACCCGGGCCAGGAATGGTTCGCGCGGGGTGTGGGCGGTGACCTCGCCACCCAGCCATTCGACGAGCTCCCGGCGGCCCAGCGCGGTGATGTGGTGTTCCTGCCGGTCGGGGTAGTTCCGCTGGGCAATGGTGGTGACGGTGGCGTGCCCGTCTTTCACCAATTGGGCCAGGGTTCGGTAGATCTGCGCTTTGTCTGCATTCCAGAAATGATTGATGGACGAGTCGAAGTGCTTCTTCAGTTCATACCCGGTCATGGGCGCCAAACTCAAGAGCCCGAGGATCAAACGCGCAAGAATCATGCTTTCATCCTGACACATCCCCTAGGGGATTGTTCCAGCAGCCACGCACTTATTGGCTGACGCCGTCGGCGAAAGGCCTTCCCCACCACTGCCGATGAGGCGCAAGGACCCGCCTTGCCGGGCGGCAAAGGCAAGGGCCCCGCCCTGACCAATCCGGCCTTCCCTGAATCGGGAGGCTGTCGATGAAAGCGGGGCCCTGCATGACAAA
The DNA here is from genome assembly GCF_045798555.1 of Paeniglutamicibacter sp. MACA_103. Taxonomy (NCBI): domain Bacteria; kingdom Bacillati; phylum Actinomycetota; class Actinomycetes; order Micrococcales; family Micrococcaceae; genus Paeniglutamicibacter; species Paeniglutamicibacter sp. MACA_103. The sequence goes on from NZ_JBIXLN010000016.1 coordinate 2,513, forward strand.
TGCTCGCGCGCAGGAAGCCTAGGCCTCCAAACGAGCCTTCAGTCCGTCAAGCTCGTTGCGCAGCGAAGCCGGCAGCGCCTCGCCGAACTTGGCGTACCATTCCTCGATGCTGGCCAGCTCGGTGTCCCATTCACCCTTGTCCACGGCCACTGCGGCGTCGACGTCGGCAGGGGTCATGTCCAGTCCGGTCAGGTCGACCGAGTCGCCGGTCGGCACGAAACCGATCGGGGTCTCGACGGCGTCGGCCTTGCCTTCGATGCGGTCGATGGCCCACTTCAGCACGCGGGAGTTGTCCCCGAACCCCGGCCACGCGAAGCCGCCCTCGGCGTTGCGGCGGAACCAGTTCACCAGGAAGATCTTGGGCAGGCGTTCCGGGTTGGCCTTGGACTCGATGGAGTCCCAGTGGTTCAGGTAGTCACCGGCGTTGTAGCCAATGAACGGGAGCATGGCCATCGGGTCGCGGCGAACCACACCCACGGCACCGGCCGCGGCCGCGGTGGTTTCCGAGGACAGGGTCGAGCCCATGAAGATGCCGTTGGTCCAGCTACGAGCCTGGGTCACCAAGGGAATGGTGGTCTTGCGACGTCCGCCGAAGAGAATCGCGTGGATCTCGACGCCGTCCGGGCTGTAGTACTCCTGGGCCAGCATGTCGACCTGGGAGATCGGAGTGCAGAAACGGGAGTTCGGGTGTGCTGCGACGCGGCCGGAATCCGGGGTCCAGTCGTTGCCCAACCAGTCGGTCAGGTGCGCCGGGGCCTCGTCGGTCATGCCTTCCCACCACACGCCGCCTTCGTCGGTGAGCGCGACGTTGGTGAAGATCGAGTTGCCCTTGGTGATGGCGCGCATGGCGTTGGGGTTGGTGGACCAGCCGGTGCCCGGAGCGACGCCGAACAGGCCGTATTCCGGGTTCACGCCGCGAAGTTCGCCCTCCTTGCCGATGCGCATCCAGTTGATGTCATCGCCAAGGGTCTCGGCCTTCCAACCGTCGATGGTCGGATCCAGCAGCGCCAGGTTGGTCTTGCCGCAGGCCGACGGGAAGGCGGCAGCGACGTTGTAGCTCTTGCCTTCCGGGTTGGTGAGCTTGAGGATGAGCATGTGCTCCGCCAGCCAGCCCTCGTCGCGGGCCATCACCGAGGCGATGCGCAGCGCGTAGCACTTCTTGCCCAGCAGGGCGTTTCCGCCGTAGCCGGAGCCGTAGGACCAGATGGAGCGCTCCTCGGGGAAGTGCACGATCCACTTGTCCTCGTTGCACGGCCAAGCCACGTCTTCCTGGCCCGACTCCAGCGGAGCGCCGACCGAGTGCAGCGCCGGGACGAAGAACGCATCCGTTGCTTCCATCTTGCGCAGGACGTCGTTGCCGATGCGCGCCATGATGCGCATCGAGGCGACCACGTAGGCGGAGTCGGTGAGCTCAACGCCGTACTGCGGCTGCTCGGCATCCAGCGGGCCCATGACGAACGGGATGACGTACATGGTGCGGCCGCGCATGGCGCCGTCGAACAGTCCCTTAAGCATGGACTTCATCTTCACCGGGTTTTCCCAGTTGTTGGTGAAGCCGGCATCCTTCTCGTTTTCCGAGCAGATGAAGGTGCGTTCCTCGACGCGTGCGACGTCCTTGGGGTCCGAGAATGCAGCGAAGGAATTCGGGAACGAAGGATCGGTAAGCTTCTGCAGCGTGCCGCCGGCAACCAGTTCGGCGGTCAGGCGATCGTTCTCCTCCTGCGTGCCATCTACCCAATAGACACGGTCAGGCTTCGTCAGTTCCGCGATTTCCTGCACCCAAGCGGCAAGCTTTGAGTGCGTTGTCGGTGCTGCGTCGATGACCTTCTGGTCCGAGCTCTCGCTCATGTCCATTCCCTCCATTGGGCTGAATTTGCAATAATTCGATGCTAGGGGGCCGACCCATCGGCCCCCCTGTGACGCATATCGCCCAGAACTCCCGAATTCGATTTAGTCTCACCGAAAACCCCGGCTTTTCGGGCTTCGACCAATTGACTCTAAACCCCAAGCGTGACGAAGGTCACGTAGACCGGTATACTTCACGGAACGCCTCCCCATGACTATTCATCCCAAGGACCCCTGGATTTTGCGCGAACGGCATTCGTCTGTATAGTTATTCGAGGTCGAACCGCAAGGTTGGTACCAAAAACAGAATATGCGCCCATAGCTCAGCTGGATAGAGCGTCTGTCTACGGAACAGAAGGTCAGGGGTTCGAATCCCTTTGGGCGCACCAACAAGAAAGGCCACGAGAAATCGTGGCCTTTCTGCTTTCTGCCGACATTGCCGGCGGGCATACCAGTGGGCGCCAAGTGCGCCGCTGATGACATCTAGTACGAGCAGGACGCAGGGCGACTAATCCCACGGTCCCCCACGCCGGCAACGCTCCGGTCAGCAGGCAGGCCAGAGTCGGCGACAGCACGGCCAACCCGAACAAGTCGGCCACCCGGCCCCATGGACGGATAGTGTCTTCCATAGAGGCGGTTGGAGATCATCAGTTGACCCAGGCCCACCGCAAGGGGAAGAACAACAGCGCAAACTCGATCACCACCCACAGGCCGGGCCTTCCCCGAGGGCCCGGGCGGAGATCGCAATGACTGCAACAAAGACCAGGTCGAAGAAGAGCTCGTACCAGTCCACGGGCCCTTCGTTCCGATCCGCCCGCTCCTGCGCGGAACTACCCGGCAATGCGTGATCTGCAGCCGACATCGGACCCGTTCCCTTTCCGCACCTACGCGGCCGGCCCCGGCGGGCGCCGGGAAGGGCGCCGGTGCAGCTGGCCTTGAAGATTCCCATATATGGGCGCGCCACCGAACCCGCGCCAGGTTTGGGCCGCGGCGATGGGTGGCAGGGGGGCCTTGGAAGGAAGACCGTGTCCCGCCGCCGGGCGTGAGTTCGCGCACGATTCACTTTCCTGGATCGACCAGCCCGCCAAAGCTATGTATAGTTGTTCGAGGTCAAGCCGTGAGGCTCGGCCAACAACAAAATATGCGCCCATAGCTCAGCTGGATAGAGCGTCTGTCTACGGAACAGAAGGTCAGGGGTTCGAATCCCTTTGGGCGCACACATATAAAGCGGGCCGCAATCGAAAAGATTGCGGCCCGCTTTGTTTCCCCGCTTTGTTTCCCCGCGGGTTGCCGCGCGGACGACGCCCCAGGCCCGGGGGATGCCGGCAGCGCAGTGCCGACAGCACCCGATACCGGTAGGAAGCCGGTTCTCAGACTTCCACTTGAGCGACAATGCAGGTGGGGCTTTCCAGGGCCAGCGAGCTCAGGTGCTCGCGTGGCAAGCCGTCCTCGGCATCCAGCCCGAGGGCCTCGATGGTGTTGGACAGCTGGTTGGCAACCAGGAGCGAGTTCCCGACCTGCACGTGGTGCCGCGGCCACTCCCCGGCGCACGGTGCGGTCCCCAGGAAGACCGGCCGTCCGCCCTTCAATCCCAGGACGGCAATGGCCCGGGCGCCGCGCACCCCGACGTAGAGCCTGTTGGTGTGCCGGTCCAGGGAAATCTCCGATGGGAAGTGCTCGCCGGCCCGGATGCCGTCGCCCAGGGATTCCCGAAAGACTTCCCGCCACTGCCCCGCGGCGTTGGCGCCAACCGCGACGACCTGGGCGCTGTGTTCTGTGACCACGTAGATGAGCCCCGAGGGATGCTCCACCAGGTGGCGCGGTCCGTCTCCCTTGCGCAAGGCGATTTGCCGGCACAGCCGCAATTCGCCCTCCTGCAATTCCCAGATGCGCAGGGAATCGTGGCCCAGGTCGGTGGTGATGATCTTTCCCGATCTCAGCACGGTGCTTTGGTGGGAGCGCGAGGCCCTGGGGTAGTGCCCGGGTACGGCGAAGGGGTCCGACGAGGCGGGGGCCGCAGCGGGGCTGGCCAGCGAGCCGTCCGGTTTGATCGGGTAGGACAGCACCTGCCCGTCGCCGTAGCAGCTGGCAATCAAGGTCGTTCCGGCGGCGACGACGGCCAGGTGGCAGACCAGCGCGCCCGCTTCCACGGGTCTGCCCAGGGGTTCGAGCCGGTCCCGGCCCACGATGCGGTAGGCGGCGACCTCCCCGCGGTGCTCAAGCGCTGCATAGAGAACCGGAAGCTTCGGGTGGGTTGCCAGCCACGACGGCGAGTCTGCGGCGTGGGCCAGGCCCAGGTCGGTGAGCGTGCCGTTGCCGATCTCGATCGCCCGGATGCCCAGACTGGTCCCGCCGCCGTCCGGCGAATAGCCGCCGACCCAAAATCTCTTGCCCATAAGCCCATCCTCCCCCGGGTGCCCGTCCGGCGCGGAGACCCGAGATGAAAAGATACTCGATCGTGTCATTGGGCAGTGTCGGCCCGGCGCGTGAGTGGCGAACCAGACAAGCCAACTATTTGAACTGACCGGTCAGTTCGGTTTATTCTTTAGTCGTGCTCATTGCCGATAACCTGGCCATTGCCGGAAGACACTTGCCCCTGCTGGAACCCACCAGCCTCACCGCAGCGCGCGGCGAGCTCCTGCTGGTGGAGGCCGAACCGCAGCCCACCCGCACCGCGCTGGCCTTGGGACTCAGCGCACGCATGCGCCCCGGCGAGGGGACCGTGAGCTGGTCCGGGACCTCCGCGCTGCGTTCGGTGCGGCGCATCAGCGCGCTGGTCGACTCCCCGGAAATCAACGAACCCGAGGCACACCTGAAGGTCCGCGATCTCGTGGCGGAGGACCTGGCCCTGCAGCCCGGACCGGTCTGGAGGCGCAGCGGCATCGAAGGCTGGATGAGGAAGCACGGCATGGAAGCACTGGCCAACCAATGGCTTGACGCCATCGACCCGCTCGAACGCCTCACGCTGCTGACCCACCTGGCCCTCGAGGACCGCTCCATCGAGCTGCTGGTCTTCGACTCCCCCGACCGCCACGGCATCCCAGCGGAGGACTGGACCCGCTACCTTCAATCCGTGGCCACCTCCCGCCGCGCGCCGGCAGTGGTTGCCGTCATCCAGCGCATCCCGGAGGGCTGGAACGGTTCGGTGGCCCGCGCCGGCCAGGTGCAGGACAAGCTGGCTGCGGCAGTGGCCCCGCCGCCCGCAGCCGAGACCGAGCCGACGGCCGCGCCCGTCGTGGTCTCCGCAAAGGAACCGGACCAGGCCTTGCCTGCCGCCGGGGAAACCCCGGAACCCGATGCGCCTGCAGCTGACGTCGTTTCGGCCGCACCCACCACGCTTTCGACCGCACCGAAGGAAGAATCATGACCACGTTGCGCCTGGCCCTGTCCGAACTCAAGCGCATGACCTCCGGGCGCCTGCCGCGGATCGCCATCATCGCCATGTGCCTGGTCCCGCTGCTCTACGGCGCCCTGTACCTCTACGCCAACTGGGACCCGTACGCACACCTGAACAACGTCAAGGCAGCCATCGTCAACCTGGATGCCGGCTCCACCAAGGACGGCAAGGAGCTGCAGGTCGGGGACGACGTCACCGCGGAGCTGCTCGAGGACGGGACCTTCGGCTGGAGCGTGGTCGCTTCCGAGGCCGAGGCCGAAGCGGGCGTCGCCTCCGGCGACTATGCCTTCGCGATGACGATCCCGAAGGACTTTTCCGCCAACCTCGCCTCCCCGGGCGACTTCGAGAAGGCCAAGCAGGGCATCCTGAAGATCACCACCAACGACGCCAACAACTACATGGTCGGCACCTTCGCCGACAAGCTCGCCGGACAGGTCCACAACACCGTGGCACAGGAGGTCGGCACCCAGACCGCCGACGCCCTGCTGACAGGCTTCTCCGACATCCACACCTCCATGGCCAAGGCCGCGGACGGCGCCGGCGAATTGCACACCGGAACCGTGAAACTCTCCGACGGGGTCACCACCCTGGCCGACGGGGTCAACACGCTGGGCGACGGGGCAACCAAGCTCAACACCGGCGCCGCGGATCTTGCGGACGGATCCGACGCCCTGCACGACGGCACCTCTTCCCTCGTGGCTGGCCAAAAGAAGCTGGCCGCCGGGGCAGACAAGCTCGCCGACGGTGCCGGAACCCTCGCCGCGGGCACCAAGGACCTCGACGAAGGGCTGGGGGAACTGAAGTCCAAGACTTCCTCACTTCCGGCCAAGACGGCGCAGCTCGATGACGGGGCGCAAAAGGCCGCCGACGCCTCCAAGAAGCTTTCCTCCGGCGCCGCCCAGGTCGCCGCCGGCAACAAGGCCCTGGATGACAAGGTCACGCTGGCGGCCGAGACCCTCACGGCCTTGGAGAAGGATGCCGAGAGCCGCATTGATTCGGCCACCGACACGCTGGATGCCCGGCTGGACACCCTGGTCGAGGCCGGGGTCCTGACATCTGAGCAGGCAGAGACCATGCGCAAGGACGTCAAGGACGCGGCGGCCTCCACAGGAGTCGCAGACCAGGTCGCCGACACCAAGAAGCAGCTGACCACCGCCCGGTCGCAGATCTCGGCGCTCGCCGACGGGTCGGCCCAGGTCGCCGCAGGTGCGAAGGAGCTCTCCGGTGGGCTGAGGACCCTCGCTGACGGAACCCACCAGCTGGCCGGGGCCATGCCCGCCCTGAAGACGGGCATCTCCGATGCCGCTGCCGGCGCGTCCAAGCTCAGCGGCGGCGCCCAGACGCTCGCCGACGGGGCGGGCACCCTGGCCGAGGGACAACACGACGCACTGGCCGGGGCCAAGAAGCTCGACTCCGGCGCCGGTTCGCTGGCCGAGGGGGCACACACGCTGCACGAGGGAACCGGCTCGCTGGCCTCGGGCGTGAAGAAACTGGGCACCGGGGTGGGCGAGCTGGGCGACGGCGCCACCGAATTGCGCGACGGCTCCGGGGAGCTGTCCACCAAGCTGGCCGACGGCACCGACGAGGTGCCCAACCCGGATGCCTCGGCACGGGAACAGGTCTCCTCGGTCATCGGGGACCCGGTGGACATCAAGCGCACCGACCAGGCCAAGGCCGGGGTCTACGGCGAGGGCCTGGCCCCGTTCTTCATGACCCTGGCCATCTGGATCGGCGCGTTCATCCTGGTGCAGATCATGCGCCCGATCACCAAGCGCGCGCTGGCCTCCAACGCCGCGAACTGGAAGATCGCGATCGGCGGCTGGCTGCCGTTCCTGGGCATCTCGATGCTCCAGGGCACCATCCTCTACGCCGTGGTGCTCTACGGGTTGGGGCTGGACACCGCCCACCCGTGGATGACCTGGGGGTTGTTCCTGCTGGCTTCCATGGCCTTCACCGCCATCATCCAGGGCATCTGCGCGCTGGCCGGCACCCCGGGCAAGATGGTGGTGTTGGTGCTCATGGTGCTGCAGCTGGTCTCCTCCGGCGGCACCTTCCCCTGGGAAACCACTCCCGAGGCACTGCACGTGGCACACCGCTTCCTGCCCATGGGACACGTGGTCACGGGCCTGCGGCACCTGATGTACGGGGCGGACCTCTCGGTGCTCGGACCCATCGTGGCGGGGCTGGCCGGCTACACCGTGCTGGGCCTGGTTGCCAGCACCGTGGCGGTACGATTGCACAAGACCTGGACCCTGAAAACCCTGCACCCGGAGCTAAGCGCATGACCCAGAACACCACGCCCCGGCCCCGGGTGCGCGCGACCGACTCCAAGCACCGGCTTTTCACCGCCTCCATGGAATTGATCGGCACCCGCGGGCACCAACAGGTGAGCGTGGACGAGATCGCCAAGGCCGCGGGCGTCTCCAAGGGCACCGTCTACTACAACTTCGGGTCCAAGAACGAACTCATCGGCGAACTGCTGAACTACGGCATCGCCATCCTTTTCGAACGCCTCGAGCCCGGCGCCACGCACGCGGACCCGGAAGAAGGGTTGCGGCTGATGGTGGCCGAGGCCCTGGAATTCATTGCCGAATACCCGGCCTTCTCCCAACTCTGGATTTCCGAGCAATGGCAATCCGACAGCCAATGGGCAGATGCCCTGGCCAAGATGCGCAACGACGTCATCGGGATGGTCCGCACCGCGCTCTCCCGCCTGGCCGACGCGGCGCCGGCGGCCGGGGAGCCGGGGCCCGACCTGGACGCGTTGGCCACCGCGTTGTTCGGGGCCACGCTCATCCTGGGCCGGGACCGCCAGGTATTCCACCCCGAGCGGAGCATCCAGGACTGCGTCCGGGCCGCGATGGCCTTTACCGCTCCGCTGCGCTGAGGTCCGGAGCGGTTATCGGTCCGTCCTCCGGGGCATCCAGGTTCCATTCGCGGTACCCGGCGCACCACGCGGATTCGGAGCACACGATCACCACGCCCCGGTACCCTTCGAGCATCTTTTCCAGTTGCCCGCGGGCCGCCGCGTCCAGGTGGCCGTCGATCTCGTTGAGCAGCAGCAGCGGCGGGGAGCCGAGCATGGCGCGGGCCACCATGAGCCCGGCGCGTTGCGCCGCATCCAGCGGCATCCCGCCGCGGCGCAGCTGCGTATCCTCCCCGTGCTCCAGCGACGCGACGTCCATGCCCAGCCGCCCCGCCAGCGCGAGGGCCTTGGCCGGATCGGCGTCGGGTCGGCGGTAGCGCAGGGCGCGGCCCAGCGTGCCGCGCTCGGGCACCATCGAGGCGAAGGCGGCGCCAATGAGCCGGCGTCGTTTCTTCTCCTTCACCGACCCGGGGATCACGCCCGCCACCACGTAGCCCCGGCCCCGGTGGGCGGCGTCGTCGCCCAGGTCCCCGAGGATCGGCCCCGCCTCCGTGCGTGCGGTGGCCAGGATGCTGAACAGTTCCCCGCGCACACGCGCGTCGGCACCCGTGATGCGGATCCGCTCGCCGGGCTCGGCGCGCAGCTCCGCCACGGGCTTGCCGTCGATTTGAACGCCGTGCAGCCACACCCCCTCGACGCGCGAGGCCTGGATCTGTGCCGCGGCCCGCTGGGCCTTTTGGCGCAGGGCCGGGCCGGCCGACAGCGTGCCCTCTTCCTCCAGCAGCGGGGCAATGATCCGGGACGCCGCCCGGTAGTTCTGCCGGTACTCCACGATGCGTCCCCACTCGCCCACCGGGGCCGCGCACAGCCCCAACAGGGTCAGGGCCGTGGCGATGTGCCCGGCGTCCAGGGCCGCGTGGCGCGAAACCAGCACCACCACGGCGGTGGCCAGCAGCGGCATGCCCAGGGAGCAGGCGCGCAGCACCGCGGCCAGCCGGGCGCGCGACACCGCGGCGTCCACGACCTTGTTGCCGCTGGCCGCCACCCGGGAGAGTTCGCGTTCCACGCCGCCGGCCGCCACCACGGCGGAGGAGGCGGCGACGGTGTCGGCAATGCGCGCGGCCAGGTTGCCGCGGTGCCGCCGCAGGGTCCGCGCCCGCTCGTAGGCGGGCTTGGCCAGCAGCACCAGGGCGCCTGCAAGCACCAGCACCGGCACACCCAGTGCCAGGGCCAGGGCCGGATGGATCATCCAGAGCCCGGCCATGGAGATGAGCACCAGCGGGATGCCGGCCAGCAGCGGGGCGATGCCCTGGGCGACCCAGTTGCGCACCGAGGACAGGTCGTTGCTGGCCCGGGCCACGGTGATGCCCACCGAGGGCACCCTGGCGGCCAGCAGGGAGTGGGAGATCAGGCCCAGGCGCAACTGCGCCACGTAGTGCTGCCCGAGCTTCTCGGCCAGCACGCGTTCCAGGTAGCGGCCGTAGCCCAGTACCAGGATCAGCGCCCCGATGCCCAGGGACATCGGCAGCACCGCTCCCCCGGTCACCAGCGCGCCGACCAGCAGGGCGATGCCCACCCCGAGGCCACCGCAGGCGGTGGCCAGAGCCAGCAGCCCGAGGAACAGGCCGCGGCGCTTGCCGGCGAACAGCCGGGGCAGGCGCGGGGCCGGTTCCCGGTTCTTGGCGGCCGGCACGATCTCCAGCGGCTGCGTGGACGGGGAGCGCTGCGAGTCCATCAGGACCTCGAGCCCGCTCACAGCGAGGCGGCGCGCACCGGGATCAGGGCGGTGGCGACCTCGGGGCGGCACAGGGCGTAGGTGTCGATGACCGGGACCTCGAGCTTGGATGCGGCTTCGGCGGTGGCCAGCGGGGAGGCGGTGAGCAGGCCGGAGACCGCGGCCACCGGCACCGCCGCGTCCTGCAGCACGTCCAGCCCGGCGCGGGCGCCGAGGGCGTCCTGGGCGGAGAACACCACGGTATCCACGTAGGCGGCGAAGAGTGGGTCGCGCAGCAGCTTGGAGGTCTCGCCCTGGTACAGGCCGTCGGCGATCTCGATGACGACCACGTCGGCGCCGGAGGCGGCCTGCTCGTCGATCATCGCGGCCAGCAGGTCGCGGACCTCTTCGTAGGCGAGCTTGAAGGTGGTGGGGTAGCCGAAGTCGGTGAAGTCGCAGACCGGGAACGCCCCGGCGTCGATGAACAGGTTCGGGTCGTTGCCCGCCCCGGTGCCCGTCGCCTTGCCCGCGGCGACGTTGAGCCCGGCGTTGGCCAGGCCGTTGACCAGGCAGCCCAGGGTGGTGGACTTGCCCGAGTTCATCGAGGTGCCCAGCACCGCGATGACCGGCGGGCGCACGGTGCCCTCGGCGCGCAGCGCTGCCAGCGACGGGGTGCCGACCTGCAGCGGCGCGAAGTCGCGCAGGTTGACCACGCCGTCCTGGGTGGCCAGCAGGCCGATCGGCTCGATGGCCGTGGCTGCATCGATCGAGGCGTGCATCTCGGTGACGTACCCGGCCAGGCCGCCGCCGGCCACCAGGTGGCAGGCTTCCAGCGAGTCCGGCACGTGCGCCAGGAACTGGTCCGGGGCGTAGCGGTTGCCGTAAGCGACCATGATTTCCTGGCCGACGAACATCAGCTGACGGCGGGAGACCGGGGACTCGAGGCGGGTGTGCTTGCCGATTTCGGCGACGCGGGCGATGACCACGTCCCCGGGCTGCGGAGTGACTTCGGCACCGGCGATGAGGTGGAAGTCCCCGGGGTGCTTGGAGAACTCGGTGGCCACGAAGCGGGTGGTGTAGGCGGCGCGGATCTTCAGCGCGCGCTGTGCATCGAGTTTCAGGTGGCGCAGTCGGCCTTCGGCCGCCGCCAGGGCTTCGTTGGCTTCGAAGGTTTCGGTTTCAAGGCTGGGGCTGATGCTCATGGGGGGGTGATCCTTTTCAATGCCGGGATTCTGGTGCCGTGGTGTCGCGGCCGCAGCCTCGGTGGCTTGCGTTGTACCTAGTCAAATCCCCCGAAATGAGCAAAGAGTGAACTGTCGATGAGGGCGCTCTCATAATCGCCACATGCGTTCTCATGTTCGCGGGCGCGCGGCGCATGAACCCGGGGAAACCGCTGCCCCGAAACTCTCATCAAGTTCCTTGCAGGCGTTCGCCCACTTTGTCCTCGGTGCGGGCCTCTCCCCTCGCGGCGGACACGTCGGGCCTGGCCGCCCGGAACCGCAGGGTCCCGACCGCGACGCCCAGGACCAGCACCGCCGCCCCGGTGATTTCAAGGGCGTTGGGGTATTCGTGCAGCACCAGCGCCGCGCTTCCCATCCCGATCCCGGGAATCAGCAGGGTGTAGGGAACCACCTTGGCCGTCGGGTATTTCCCCAACAGCGAATTCCAGATGCTGTACCCGATGACCGAGGCCACCAAGGCGGTAAATGCAACTCCCCACCAGGTTTCCGGGCCCAAGGTCGTCAGCGCCTCGCCCACGGCGGCCGGGCCGTCGAGCAGCAGCGACAGCCCCAGCATGGGAAGGGGAACCCAGAGCGCCGAGTGCACCACCAGTCCCAGCCCGGAGGCGCCGGCGGCGGAACGCGAAATGACGTTGCCGACGCCCCAGCTGAACCCCGCGGCGATGCAGATGAGCAATGGAACCAGGACACCGGCTAGGGCGGCGCCCTCCTGGAGCGAGGAAACCCTGCCAAAGCCGACAATAACCAACCCGGCAATTCCCAGGATGGAGCCGATGACTTGCTTTCGCGTGGGGAATTCGCGCAGGAAGAGCGCACCGAGCCCGATGGTGAAGAACATCTGGGCCTGCAAGGCCACGGGTGCCAATCCGGCGGGCAGGCCCAGGTGCATGGCAGTGAAGAGCAGCCCGAACTGCCCCGCGCTCATCGTCAGCCCGATGCCTGCCACGACCTTCCAGCTCACGTTGGGCCGGGGAACCAGGAAAACCAGCGGGAAGGCGACGGCAGCGAAACGCAGCGCCACGAACACCAGCGGCAGGGTATCGCGCAGCCCCAGCTCGATGAACAGGAAGTTCAGCCCCCAGAGCAGGGCGACCAACAGGGCAAGAAGGGTATCGCGTGGTTTCACCCACCCACTCTGGCACCCGGCGACTGTGTAGCACCAGCTTCGGGTCCTTCATGGTTTCTTGTAGCATCGCTTCATGATCGATTTGCAGGCGTTGCGTTCACTGGTGGCCATCGAACGCCATGGCTCGGTGGTTGCCGCCGCGGACGTTCTGGGGTTTACCCCTTCGGCCATCTCGCAACAGGTCAAGAAGCTGGAACGAACCCTGGATGCCGAACTGCTGGAGCGCCAGGGCCGCGGGGTGATCCTCACCGAGCGCGGGCGCCTCCTGGTTGCGGAGGGCGGGCCGTTGCTGCGCGAGCTGGAGCGGGTGACCACCCTGCTCGAGTCCCCCGTGCTGGCCAAACGCAAGCTGAGGGTCATCGCGTTCTCCACGGCAATGCGCGGGCTGGTCGCCCCGGCGCTGGCCCGCTACCAGTCCAGCGGTGCGCATCATGCGCCGCTGGAAACGCAGTTGCGCAGCGTCGAACCCGAGGCCGCGGTGGACCAGGTCGCTCGCGGCGATGCGGACCTGGCGGTGGTGCACAACTGGAGCTCGATCCCGCTGGCCATCCCCGCTGGCGTGCGCGCCGAAGTCCTCGGAGTCGACGAGGCCGACGTGGTGCTCTCGGTGAACCACCGCCTGGCGGCCCGCCCATCCGTTGACCGCAGCGAGCTCATCGGCGAGCCCTGGGCGGCAACCCCTTCGGGGGCGATCTGCAACGAGGCCCTCATGCGGCTCTTTGCGGATCTGGGCGTGGTGCCGCGCGTGGTAGCGGAGGACCCGGAGTTCGCCACGCTCATTTCGCTTGCCTCGGCCGGGGTGGCCATTGCACTGGTTCCCCGGCTTGGCCGCGGCCCGCTGGGGCCCTCGGTGGTGGCCCGTCCGCTGCGTGATGCGGCGCAGCGACGCACCATCCAGGTGGTCTACCGGGAATCAATGGCCAACTCCCCCGCGGTCAAGGAGCTGGCGGGAATCCTGCGTGAGGTGTTTGCACAAACCCCGGGGCTGGCCTCCGAGGGCTCGTCGGCCGACCCGGCGGACCTGCCGGCCCCGTCGGTGCCGTCGGCGCCGAGGCCATAGCGCCGCCGGCGTTCAGCGCGGGACCACGAAGTTGGTCACCCGCATGTCGCGGCCGTCGATCTCCGCCCAGGGCTTCTCGGTCTGCAGCACCGTCAGCCCCAGCGTCGGATAGTCCATGGCCAGCTCGTAGACCGCTTCTTCGTCCGAGTCCACCGAGGCCAGGCGCATGGCCAGCTCCTGCAACACCGGCTGGTGGCCGATGACCATGAGCGTGGTGACGGTTTCGGGGGTTTCGTTGATGATGGCGCACAGCCTGGTGCTCGAGGCGCCATAGATCCGCGAATCCAGGTAGGGCGTGGGCGCCTTCTCCCCCAGTTCGCTGATCACCCAGGCGCAGGTGGCGCGGGTCCGCTGGGCGTCGGAGAGCATGATGAAGTCCGGAACCACGTCGTTCTCGCGCAGCCAGGCCCCGGCCGCCGGCGCCTCCCGGTTCCCGCGGGCCGCCAGCGGCCGGTCGTGGTCACTGACCCCCAGCGGGTAGTCGCTCTTGGCATGGCGCAACAAGACGAGACGCTTCAGATGGTGTTCGCTCATGCAATCAACCTTAAGGGTCCGAGCCTGTAACGTCGCTTTCGACGACCCGATGTTCCTTTTCGCCAAGTCTCAACTTCCTGCCGCGACCGCGATGGTCCATTTGAGGCGTGCGTTGGCGGTGCCGCAAAAGGGCCCTGAAGTTGTAGCGGTTTTGCGCCCCGGCGGTTTGAGGATTTCTTTAGCATCAGCGCCGAGTGAACCGTACCGCGAGCCATGCCACCGTTTTGTGGGCGGCAGCGTCGGGTAACGAGTCGCGGTGCGCGAGGTCCTTTGAGCGGGCTGCACGCAGTAGGGTGAATGAGGTGACGAATGATGCCTCTAGGGAATTTGACGACGCTAAAATGCGAGGGCGCAGACGGGGAAAGCGGGTATTCAGATTTAGGCTGGGGCTCAAGGAATACATGCGGCGGGTAGGTCTTGGTTTATTTGTGTTGCTTGTCCTCTCCGTGGGAGCCGGTTTCCTCGCCTACCCGTTTTACAATCAGGCGCATCAGGTGTCAATTGAATGCACGGTCGTATCAGCAGATAGTGGAACCTCACGCTCAGGCGGTGGACGCGGTGTGACGAGCAACAGCGTGATAATCCATACCAAGGAATGCGGGCGGCTTTCGATGACTTGGGGGAATCCTTCCAGCGCTCAGAAAGTGGTCGATCAGTTGGAACCCGGGGAAACCTACGAGTTCCAGATGGGTGAGCTATCCTTCAAAACTTTGGATTTTGGTCAGAGGCTCGACATTGCAACCGAAGTGTATTCATTTGAGGAAGTCGACATTCCTGTCGCTTCCGCGGAGTCAAATGACAACACCTGGACCAACATCATCATTCTCGGCCTGATCGCTGTGGTTGTCGTCGGAGGGTGCTTCGGCGCACCTGGCCTCGTCAGGGATATCCGAAAGCGCAGGGCTGGAAATGCCACCTGGTACCGGCAGGGCTCGGAACTATTCGGTGTGGCGAAGTATGTTGGCCTGTACCTGTCGGGCCTTGCGCTGCCGCTGTTGGTTTTAGGGGGACTCGTCGGGAAGCTGAATGTCGCATTAATTCTGCTCTTGGTCAACGGGTTGATCGCTGCCGGATATGTTTTCGTCTGGCCGGTTATCAAAGCGCGTCGGCGTAAGAAGAGCTGAATCCGTACTCCTAGGTGCTAATGGCGGCAGCCGTGGGCCCCTTGGTGGAATGCATACCGCAACGAGTGAGTGGACGATGAAAAATAAAAACGGGAGTTCAGAAGATAGCACGCAAGGCGCTCAAAAGAAAGTAAATAAAATAGGGCGGGCCATTCATGCACTCCTGATGTACTCCGCGCTGATTTTAATGATATCATTTTTTCTGATTTCAGTTTATGGATTCTTTTCAATGGGGTACGATAAAGATCGAGTAAGGCCAATTGAGTGCACGGTAGTCTCCGCCGAGGGCGGGGTAGTTCGAGGTGGACCTAGAGGTGGAACCGGAAGTTGGGCCGTCAGCGTTATTACGGAAGAGTGCGGCTCCCTGCGAATGTACTGGCACGTAACAGGCGATAACGCGGAAGACATTAGCGCCAAACTCACCCCAGGGGAAAAATACACGTTCGAGATAGGCGAAATTGAATATAAATTTAACGAAATATATAAAAATCTCAATATTAGCTCAATTGTTTACTCTTTTGAGAAGGTGGAGTGATTTTGCGTTAAATATTGTCTGTGCTGGAGGCGTCACAGTCTTTTGTTGAATGTTCCTCGGGCGCTGGCCTGTAAGTATGACGGGAAGCAGGACCGGAGCGGCCCTAAGTATTCTCCGGATGGCCCACCGTGAGTCTGCTGAAGGAATGGTCGACACCGGGATCGCCACGGTTTCCGCTGCTAGGGTGGCCCATCGGTGGGGGGCCGGGATAATGAGCTCGGCGAATACACCGCCACTCCGGTCAACGACGTCAGTGCCTCGCATGGTCTCGGCGCGGATGCTGCCCCGAGCTTGGACGCACCCCGGCGACGTGGGCGCTCACCGCGCTACGTGCCGCAAATCTACAGGCCATACGACCTCCCGCCCGGGCGCTACAAGCGCAAAATAAGCGGATCCAAACCTTTCCCGGAGTGGTCTAAATCACTTTCCAGAACGCAGCCGCCCCGCCCTACTGGGCCCAAGTGGCACCCGATCCAATTCCGCGGCTTCACGTATTAGTAAATGGTTTGGTCATTTGAGTTGTCCTGGGATACCTTAAGTCAGGTCTACTAGCGACCGCCTGCGCAACGTGCTCTTGAAGGGAACCCGTTGCATCGGGCCACTCGAGCCTCAAAGGGGTTTTCATGTCACGTGTGTTGTCTACCGAGCAGGCTAAGCAGTCGATCCAGCAGATCCAGGGCATCGTGAATGGTGGATTCACGGACCAGATCACCTCATTGGATACTCAGGGGCGAATCTTGTCCGACCCGAATGTGTGGGATGGCCCGTTGGCCACGACGTTCCGTTCCTCGACCTGGCCGGAGACCAAGGCCGCCCTGGATAAGGCTCGCACCGAGCTTGAGGAGCTACGTACCCAATTGCAGAAGATCTCGCAGGACATCTTCAGCGCTGGTGGCGGCGCGTAAGCGTAGGTCTTAGTTTCCGTGTGCCAGTAGGCGCAACTAACCTGCGCTGGTTAGTGATGCCGACCGGCTACGGAGTGAAACAGTTTGTTTGCGGCATTGGCTCGATCGTGTGTCCCTGATGGGGCTGCGCGCGGGGCGTATTGCTGTAGTTCGATTGTCTTTTTCTGATTCGTTGTTCTGGTGAAGAGCGCTGGCTGTGTTCCGGCGCTGAGGTGATTTAGGGGTTTTCGGGTGGATGATCCGTGGGGTAACGGGGCGCTGGCTTTCAATTACGGTCTGGCCGAGGCGCTGGTTTCACGGTTCAATAATGCCGCGGACAGGCTCTCGGGACAAGCCTCGGAAAGATCGAGCAGCGTTAGCTCTGCGCTGGAAGAGTTCCGTGGTCGTTTTTCCCGAATTCTTGAGCAGAACGCTTCGACGGCTGCCACTGATCGTCGTGAAATCGAAGGAGCCCTGCGAAAGGTTTCCGAGTATGCCCAAGAACTGATTACTGCGGCGCATGCGGAAGACGAGCGGCGCCGCGTGGCCAGGGAGTGGCAGGAACGCCAGGATTCCCGCAACGCGCTCCAAGAGCAATTGCAAGACGTTTGGGATTGGGATCCGATGCCTGCCATGACCGGGAATCCCGAGCCTCACCATGTGGCAGAACAGCCGGCCCGACGGACACGAGAAACGCCACCACCCGGTGGCGCCGGAGGGTATGGGGGCAGCACCTCTTCCGCGCGACCGGAGGAACTTCGATCGTTTGCCTCTCGGATTCGAGGTATTGAATCCTCGATTGCTGATATGCCCAGTGATTTACAGGGATTGCTGGTTGAATTCAGGGAACAGTGTAAGTGGGGCACTCTGGATGGTGACGGTGTGATCCAGGGGCTGAAGGCCTGGCGCCAAGCCAACGAAGAAGACGCGGTGTGGGCCACGACCGTCGCGGGCGCGTTCGAAGCAGCCGGAAGCGACGGGTCGGTGGTGCGGCTGTCGGACGCTGCGCTGGCCACGGCGTTGGCGGCCGCAAACGTGAACGTGACGCGTGATGACTTGTTGGTTAAGATGCCCACGGTGATTGGCGAGGCCCCGACCACCGGGTTCACGATGGACCCGGTCAATACCGCAACCGGCAACTTCATTGAACCGGAAACAGACCTCGCATTCGGTCAGGGCCTGCTCGCCGGCGGCGGGCGTGAGCTCGCCCTGACGAGGATGTACAACTCTGTCGATGAGCGCGTCGGGGTGTTTGGCCCGGGCTGGTCCAGCATCCTAGAGACCGGCCTCGAAATCGATGATGAGGGCGCCAGATGGCGCCAAGCCGACGGGCGCGAAGTCTACTTCCCCCGCGAAGGCACCGGATACGGCCGTGCTGCCGGTGAATCGTTCTGGCTCAACCGTGTCACTCTCGCCGATTCAAAATCCCCCGCGCCGTCATCGGGCGAGCCTGCCGGGAGGACCGGCATTGAGCTGTTGACCCCCGTGCAGCGGCGGATCCTGGTCGGTCTTGGAGTGAACGAGGTGTTTCTGGCCCGTGATAATGCCGGCCATTGGTGGGCGTTTAGCCTCGGCGGCGCCTGGTTGGGTCAGGGGTCGGGTCCGGGCACCGCGGTCACGGTGATCCGTAGTGCCGTTCAGGCTGGCGACACCGCCCTTGATGAGGCCGGCGTGGTGACCGGGCTGGTTCATGAGCGCGGCCGGTCGATCAGCATCGAACATGCCGCCGGCCGGGTTGCGGTTGCGGCCGCCTCGGACGGACGCCGGGTCGAGTACGTGTATGACGATGCCGGACAACTCAACACGGTGACGACCACGGGTGTCGCCGCCGGATCCGACGCAGAGGACGGGTCTGCTGTCGGTGCGCGGTCCTACCGGTGGAACGCTGCTGGCCTGGTTGAAGCGGTCATCTCCGCCGCGGGCGTGGTGGAAGCGGCGAATACCTACGATGAGCTGGGCAGGGTCACCGAACAGGTGTCCGCTCACGGTCGCCGGGTCCGTTTCGCGTACCTGCCGAGCCGGGTCACCGTGGTCTCAGACATGGATGGGCAACGCTCAAACACGTGGGTGCATGACAGTAGTGGCCGCCTCCTCGGAGTGCTCGATGGCCAGGATCAGCGCCAGTCAATGTCCTACGACCCGCACGGGAACCAGATGATGTGTACCGAGCGTGACGGCGCCATCACCGTCCATGCCTACGACACGTTGGGCCGTAAAACCCGTACGGTCACTCCTGAGGGCGCGGACGTGACCTTCGGGTACGACGCGTTGGACCGTGTGACCACGGTCGTCACCGCTGATGGTGGTGTGGTCGAGTACCAGTACGACGCCCAGGACCGCGATCCGTCGATGATCATCGACCCGGCTGGTGGGCGCACCGAGCTGGTGTGGAAGAACGGTTTGCCCACCCAACTGGTGGACCCGGTGGGTGTCACGGTCCGGTTCACCTACGACGAGCACTGGGACTTGGTCGCCACGACGAACGGGGTCGGTGACACGTCCCGGATCATACGAGACTCTGCGGGTCGGCCGGTCGCTGCTGTTTCCCCGTCCGGGGCACGGACCGAACTTCGGTACGACAGGTTCGGCAACGTGGCGGCCCGGGTGGACCCGGACGGCGCGGTATGGCGGTTTGAATATGATGCCGGCAACCGTCCCGTAGCGATGATCGACCCGACCGGTGCTCGCACCGAAGCAAGCTACGGCCCCAACGGCGAAGTGGCGTCGATGACGGATGCGTTGGGTCGGGTGACCGAGCAAGAGTTTGACGATGCCGGGAACCTGGCCGCCATGGTGCTGCCCGATGGTGCTCGGTGGGGGTTCACCCACGACGTGCTCTCCCGCCTGGTCGCGGTCATTGACCCCGCAGGACACGACTGGGTTCAGGAATACGACCAGGTCGGCGAGTTGACTGCCCGGGTGGATCCGACCGGGGTGCGCACCAGCATGAGTCTGGATCGGCGGGCCGGGACGATGAGCGTGTCGGACGCGTTCACGAAGACCACATACTCATTCGACAAGTACGGTCGACCGTCCAAGACGGAAACCCGCAGCCAGAACACCGGGGCACAGGGCCAGGAGACCACTGGAGACGAGCCTTCCGAGGGCCCTTATGCCTTGGGAGAGAGTGTGACCTCGGTGAGTGCTTCGGCCGAGCTCGTGTCTTATGACGCGTGCGGACGCCCGGTGGAGTTTGTGGATGCCGCCGGCGGGTTGACCCGTTTGACCCGGGATGCGGCGGGCAATGTGGTCCGGATGATATCCGCCGGTGGGGCGGTGACCCGGTTCGAATACGATGGCGCGGGACGCCCGGTCGCGATGGTGGACTCATCCGGTGCGGTCACGAAGCTGGCGTATGGCCAGGACCAACAGGTGGTTGAACGGATCTTGCCGACCGGTGAGGTCGAATCCTTTGACTATGACGCGTGTGGCAGGTTGGTCAAGCGCACTGCCCCGGGACAAGGTACCAGCACTTATGGGTATGACCCGGTGGGTCGTGTTACCTCGCTGCGGGACCGGTGGCACGGGATCCGCAGGTTCGCCTACAACCCTGCCGGTGAACTGGTCACGGTGACCAACGGTCTCGGCGGCAAGACCCGGTTCACCTATGACGCACGGGGTCGTGTTATCCGTGTGACCGACCCGGTCGGCGGCGTCACCGAATACACGTACACCCAGACCGACCAGGTCGCTGAGGTGACCGACCCGTTGGGCCGCGTGACGGCGGTGTCCTACGACGCGGCGGGCCGGGTGCTCTCCGAAACGGTGCCGAACGACAAGCGGCCCTCCGGGGTGAGTGTGTCGCGGTGGTCGTATGATCGGGCCGGACGCGTCCAGGCGCTGGAAGTTGACGGCCGGTTGGTGGCTGAGATTGATCGGGACCGGTTCGCTCACCGGGTCGTGGTCACCGACCACGCCCAAGGTGCGGGGTGCTCCACCGAGCGGGTGTTCGGTTATTCCCCGACCGGGCAGCTGGTGTCTGTCACCCGCGACGGGAAGAGCCAAGCCTGGGCCTATGATGCGGATGGCCAGCGCACCGAATTCACGGGCCATACGGGGGTGACGACCTTTTATGGTCGGGACCAGTCGGGACACGTGACAAGCGTGTCCTGTAACAGCACCCACAGCGACGCCAACATTGCTACCAATGGTGGTACCGCTGGCAGCGAGCAGCTGGGCTCCGCGGTGTTTGGGTACGATTCGGTCGGTCGACTCACCACGGCTACCGCCGCCGGGGTGGCTCATCGGTGGGGGTACCGGGATGGTGAGCTCGGTGAATACACCGCCAATACGGTCGACGATGTCACTGCCTCACAAGGTCTCATTTCTGGTGCTGCCCTGAGCTTGGACGTCCCCGGTGGCGTGGTGTCTTCGGTGTTGATCGGCCGCGATGAGGACGGCCGCGTGGTCTCACTGCTGGCCGAGTCGCCAGGGACCAGCAGGACATCGACCGTGTTCGGGTATGACGAAGCTGGGCAGCTGGTCTCGGCAACCACCACCACGGGTGGTGGTGATCCGGTGCGGGCCGAGTGGGTGTATGACCTGGCTGGCCGGCTGGTGCGCGAGCACACCGCCGCCGGGACGCGACGGGATTACGTGTATGACGCGGCCAGCCAGTTGCTCAGCGTTGAATCCACCATGAGTGGGGGTTCTTCCTCGGTGGTGCGGTTCGCGTATGACGGGTTGGGCCGTCGCGTCCGGAAAATCGGCGCGGACGGGTCATGGACCGAATACGACTGGACGGACGCGAACCTGGGCGGCACCGGGACCCTCGCCGGAGTGCGGGAGTTCGCCGCCGACGGAACACGGAGCCGCGATCAGGCGTTCGGCGTCGACGCGTTCGGTGAGCTGACCGGCGTTGACGGGGTTGACGTGTGGTGGGATGCCGCCGCCAGCATCCCGCAGCTGAGCGGTGTTGGTGATATGTCGGTGGTGTCGGCTCCCGGCGGGTTGACCGGTATGAGGGGCACGTGGGTGTCGCCGGGATGGCGTGCCACCCGGACGACCGAAAGCACGGATCCATGGGGCACTCCCGCGCTGGGCGGCACTCCCGCTGGCGTGGGTGGTGTTGCCGCCCCAGCGGAGATGCTCGGCGCGCCCGCGGCTGGCCCCTCAGCGGTTGATTTGCCTTCCAGCGTTAGCCTGACTGCGTCAGGTGGGCTGTATATCGGTGGCTTGCAATGGTTGGGCGCCCGCGCCTACGACCCCGGAACACGTGGCTTCCTGAGCACCGACCCGCTGCCTCCGGTGCTCGGCGCCGGATGGTCGGGCAACCCGTACTCGTACGCCGGGAACAACCCGGTCGGGTTCACCGACCCGACGGGGCTCAGCCCCGCCACCGATGCGGACCTGAAAGCGTACAACGACGCGCATACCGGGAGAATTCAAGCGGCGGGTTCGGCGGTTGGTTCCTGGTGGAAGGACAACGGGGAGTACGTGATTGCTGGAGTCATGGTCGCTGGTGGCATTGCGTTGATGTGTACGGGCATTGGCGGACCGATCGGTGGGGCAATGATTGCGGGTGCTTTAACCAGTGGCGGTATTTCAGTTGGTACACAGAAATGGTTCAACAATAAAGTGAACTGGAAAGAAGTGGGTGTTGACGCTCTTATCGGTGGAGCAACGGGTGCTGTAGGTGGTGGAATTGCGTCCGGCCTGGCAAAGCAGTCAGTTTCCAATTGGTCAACCAACCTGGCCAATCAGCAAGCGAAATGGTTATTCCGGACTGCCACGGGCCGCATGATGTTCTCAGGCGGTGCCTCCGGCGGAGTGGGCAATGCCTTGAGCTATGCATCCGGAGAAGGATATAAAAAGAACCCGCTGGGTTTTGCCGGTAGCATCTTATCCGGCGTAGGTACAGGATCTCTGTTCGGTCCAGGCGGTCAAAAGGTTGCGGGGAAGGTCGCTGGTCAACTGAACAAATTCATCGCCTCGACCCCCCGACCGCGGATCGGTCAAACTTTCGGCCGACATATGTTTGAACCAAACATGTCAAGTGTCAATGCTGGCACGGATTTCGTTTTTAACCACACATTTGGCGGGCTCCAGGGCGTAATAAACGAAGCTGTTCGTCCTGAGGGTAGTCTCGATAACGAAGATTTGGTCAAATCGGCGTTGCAGGGCCTTGTTGGAGGCGCCCAAGGTCCTCTTAGCGGGATGCATGCTGCAACGAGAGGATGAATAATGGCACACTTAGCAAGCGGACCTGAAAGCGCGAATCAGCATAGATCCAGGACACCGCGGAAAATTAGAGAGAAGTTGGGGTGCCTCCTAACGCTCCTTGGGGGTTCTCTATTACTTGCGTTTGGGCCCATGGTTTTTATCGCGTTGTTCGCATTGAAGTACGACCAGTCTCACACGGTTCCGATTGAATGCACGGTCGTTTCTGCCGATGGTGGCAAATCTCGAAGCGGTCCTCGCGGCGGAACTGGCGGTTATGCCGTCAGTATCTCCACCAAGGAGTGTGGGGATTTTCGCATGTCGTGGCAGGTAACCGAGGATAACGCAGATGACATTGCGGCCGAACTCGAACCCGGAAATATATATACACTCCAAATTGGTGAAAATCAGAATAAAATTCTGAAACTGACGCAAAAACTTGGCATCGGATCAACCGTTTACTCTTTCGAAAAAAAGAAATAGACACCGTGTGTCCAGACGGCGCTTAGCAAGTCCACGTTCCCGTACAGGATAGTTACTTCACGATTCTGCAGGGTGGTGAGTTTCGTTGAGCATAGTACGCAAAGCCATCGATGCCGAGGCTCATCGTTGTTTGGCTGAGTTCGTGCTTGAGCTGGCCGCGGCCCAGCGTGGATCAGGCAACCAACGAGTACCAGGAAACGAAGCGGCCTAGCGGCCGTGCAACTCGCCTTGAGTACGGCTTGACTTGAAAATTCCGGTGGAGGGATTAACTGACGTTCCGCAAGCAGTTCTTAAGGGGAATATTGACGGTGCCCGACGGCCAGGGGATGCAACGCTGGTGGGATCGGAGAGCGACTGAATTGGCCAGTCAAGAATCTAGCGAAAACGACGGTGGTCAAGTGACCGAAAGTAACGAGTCCGATTCCGCCCCGACGTGGCGAGAGCGAATTCCAGAGTTCATCACACTTGCGGGGGCTGGCCTCGTTGTTCTGCTTGGCGCCGGTGTTTTTGCTGCCTTGTGGGCTTACCCCAAGTACGACCGGACGCATACGGTGCCGATTGAGTGCACTGTCGATTCGGCGGATGGCGGCACCGCTCGGTCCGGTGGCGCACGTGGTGTCAGCAGAACCATAGTAAGGATTAATACCGAGGAATGCGGGCGACTAGAGCTGTCTTGGAAGGTCAACGATTCAAATGTGCATCGAATTGTCTCGCAATTAGAGGCCGGGGAGAAGTACGTATTCCAAATCGGCGAGTTGTCGACAAGGGTTATGCAACTTCTGTTAAAAACCGATACGGCACCTCGAGTGTATTCATTTGAGAAAGCAGATTAACTTTCCTTCGAGTACGTGCCGCCCTGCACGCACGGGTGGCATCGTCGTCGGACAGATTTTGCGGTGGAACAACTAATCTAAGCCGTAGCTAGTGGTGTGGTTGGTCTGCTGGATCGGTGTTGCTGGTTCACCTGCAAGAACTGCGGGTTATTGATCGCCCGGAGCGGGCAACCCGTAAGGTGATAGTTGACGGTATGGGCGGAGCCCTTCTTTCGAAGTTCCCAGCGGCTGAGCGATTCGTTCCCGCGGGAGCTCTCCCAACCTGGTCAGCATTCTTTTGCATCGTACGGTGCGGCTCATGCTGATATCGGGGTTTCGGGGTTGAAATTTGCAGGTGAACAAATAATTGATCAAAAGAACGGAAAAATGACAAAGAATAACGAGAGGGCTGGATCGGAGCAAAAAAACGCGAATTATGATTTCACTGAGCAGGAATTGGACTTGGGGCGGAAGGCCGCCAAATTTGTCAATGTCTTGTGCATGGTTGCGTTGATTGCTTCAATCCTTGTTGTGGTTTTTGTTTTCATGAGTGTTCCTGCGAACACCAGAATTCCGTATGCCGGGAGATGGGCTACCGGGCCACTTCCGATGCAGATCGTAATGCTTCTCAGCCCGGCTTTCCTCTTCATGATCTGGCGGGACGGCAGGAAATCTGACGCCCATCATATGACTAACCGCGGACGAATTGGGTGGTACTTTCTTGGGCCAGCAATGATTGCTGCGTGTGTCGCTGGTCAGTTGGTCTTGGCGAAGGCCGCCTTGACCGCTGGTGGGTTTTTCGCGGGGTGGGGAATTGAGGTAGGGAATGCCTGAGCGATTCGGCGCTGCCTTTGCCTCTGGACAACAGGAATTGGATGAGTGATGGAGCAGGTCCTGAGACAGGAGCCACTATGCAGCTGACCGAGGAGGACTTGCTACTAGGTAGGCGAGTCGTCAAATACACCAGCTTATTGTGCGTGATCTCGTTGATTGCCTGTCTTGCGGCCGCTGTTTTCGTCTTTCTGAATGTCCCGGCGGACACCCGCATGCCATATGACGGGAAGTATGACCGGAGCGGGGCAGGCATTCCGATGCAGATCGTGCTACTTCTCGCTCCGGCATTTATTATCAAATTGTGGTGGCCAAGCAGGAAACCTGATGCACATCACATGAATAGAGCATCGCGGATTGTTATCTCCACTTTAAAATCTATCTTTGTCGCGCTATGCCTTATCTTTCAGTGGATTTTTGCTAAGGAGATTCTCACGGTTGGTGGGTACTTCGCAGGATAGAAGGCGCCTGTTTCATGCGCTGTCCTTCCTGTGAGGATCTGGTTGGGCAATATCTCGCCTGAGTAAAGAACTGGGCGCTTCCCCGGGGGGCGGTCTTGATTGGCGAAAATTTGATCGCACCGGGGTCGCGAGGTTTTTTGGGAGGTGCCCCGGGTCCCCTCAGAGGGATGCATGCATACTGCAACGTGAGGACAAATTGTGGCGCATATAGCAAGCGGATCTGAAGTCGCACGGCGAAGGAGATCCACGAGAACGGGGAGAATCAAAAAGAAGTCGGGGTGCCTCCTGACGATCCTTGGGTTTTTAGTATTTCTTACATTTGGGTCCATAGGTATTATCGGGTTGTTCGTATTGGATTACGACCAGTCTCACACGGTTCCGATCGAATGCACGGTCGTTTCTGCCGATGGTGGCAAATCTCGAGGGGGTCCTCGCGGCGGAGCTGGCGGCTATGCCGTCAGTATCTCCACCAAGGAGTGTGGGGATTTTCGCATGTCGTGGCAGGTAACCGAGGATACCGCAGATGACATTGCCGCCGAACTCGAGCCCGGAAATATATATACATTCCAAATTGGTGAAAATCAGAATAAAATTCTGAACCTGACGCAAAAGCTTGGCATCGGATCAGCTGTGTACTCTTTCGAAAAGAAGAAATAGCTACCGGGTGTTCAGACGGCGGTTAAACCAGCGGGTTCATGAGGTGTGGGCTGCTTAGGAGTTTCCGGACAGCGGATTAGTGGTTTATCTACGCTGTCGTAGCCGGCTACGGGTAACTCTAATGGGCTTCATTCGGCCGCCGACAATTGAGCGCCGAATGGCGCCTGCGGCTGTTGTAAGAGCCCTCGATGTAGAGGATCGCGTCCTTGCGGGAACGTTTCCTTCGTGGCGTACGTCGCGCGGTACACGCGCTCGTTCTTCAGGGCCGAAAAGAACGTCTCGGCCTGGCTGGGGACAATGATCCCGATTAGCCGGTTAAGGGGGAAATCTTCGTCTTGCCCATGGACGAACGGTTCCCCAACCCGGTGACCAGGGCCCGGAAAGAGGCCAAGGTATGGACTCTTCCACGGTCCGAATGGAAGATCGCATTCTGCTCGATCCGCGCCGGGCTGGTGGCATTGCGCAGGGCCCGCTCCACAAGCTCGGATCGCATGTGGTCCTCGATCGCCCAGCCGACGACCTTCTTGGAATAACAGTCGACGACCGTGGCCAGATAGATGAATCCCTGCCACACATGGTTGTAGATGATATTGGCAACGAACTTGCTGCCCGGGCGGTCCGCGGTGAAGTCCGTCCGCACCAGGTCCGCACATGGCGGCGGCAGCTTTCGGCTTCCGCCCCGGTGGTGATTCTGAATGACCGTGGCTGGCACGGCACCAGGCCCTCCTGCCGTATGGCCTGGCACACCAGCTCCGGGGAACATTCGGTGCCCACGCCCGCCCGCCAGGTTTGCGTGGATCCGACGGTTCCCGTAGGTCCCCTCGGTTTCCTCGAAGAAATGCCTTACGCGGGCCTCCAGCACCGTACGGCGGGCCGCGGTGGCCGTTGCCAGGCGGGAACCCTAGTGATAGAAGCCCGAACGGGAGATCTCCAGCCACAGGCTCATCTTTAGCACAGCAGGGCCTTCGGGGTCGCTGCGTAACAGCCCTCATGAAACCGCTTGGCTAACGAAGGCAGTGGAACAAAAGACAGGAGTGAAATTATGGTGAGAAATGTAACGGGCACAGGGGAAGAGGGCAAAAACATTAGTCAGGATCCGACAGAGCGGGATCTGTTGTTGGGCAAGCAAGCGATCAACATATACAGAATCACGCTCATGATCGCATTGTTGGCCTGCGTTGGAGCCGCCATTTTCGTTTTCATGAATGTCCCGTCGGAGACCCGCATGCCCTATGACGGGAAGTATGACCGGAGCGGGGCAGGCATTCCGATGCAGATCGCATTACTGCTTGCCCCGGCGTTTCTCTTGAAATTGTGGTGGCCAAGTGGAAAGCCCGACATGCATCGTATGGGAAGAAAGTCGAGAATTGGAGTACATGTGGTTGGCCCGCTCTGGGCGGTAGTTTGCCTCACGCTACAGTGGTTCTTTGTGAAGTCGATTCTGACCCTCGGCGGGTATTTCGCGGGGTATGGAGTGTTCGAATGATCCAGCGCTTGAATTCGCTGTCAGTGCCTTTCTGATGCGGGCCTTGACGCTTCGGAGCGGCGATCATGAGCATGCTCCGAACTCTTTACTGAATGAACGGGCTTGGAAATATGGTGAGTGATGAAACGGGCAGTGAGGCTGCTGCTTCGAGGGGGTTGAGCGAGGAAGATCTGTTGTTTGCGAAGAAAATCGTCAAACTAGACAGAACCATATGTGTTATCGCTTTAGCCGCCTGTGTCGGGGCCGCCATTTTCGTTTTCATGAATGTCCCGGCGGATACCCGGGTGCCGTATGACGGGAAGTATGACCGGAGCGGGGCAGGCATTCCGATGCAGATCGCACTACTTCTTGCCCCGGCCTTTCTCCTAAAATTGTGGTGGTCGACCAAGAAAAAAGATGCCCATCGCATGAGTAAAAAGGGGAGCATTGGGTCGATCGTCCTCGGATCGTTCCTAGTTGCGGTGTGCGTCCTTGGTCAGTCGCTTTTTGTGAAGTCGATTCTGACCGTTGGCGGGTACTTTACTGGTTAACGGGCTCTCGGACTCTTAGCAGGAGCCACCGGCAGCCACAGGGCTTAAACGCCTGCGGGGGCGCGGACATCCCATGGATGCCCACGCCCCCGCAAGGAACAAGAAATGAACTTAGATGGTGTATTCCGGGGCTGCCCAGACGACGACCTCGGGGTGCTCGTAGAAGCGGTAGCCCTGGCCGCGCACGGTGCGCACGGTGTTGGCCAGTCGGCCCAGCTTGGAGCGCAGACGACGGATGTGTACGTCGATGGTGCGCTCGTTGGGGACCTCTTCGGCGTTGCGCCACAGGTTGGTGAGCAGCTCGTCGCGGCCCACGGTGCGGGTGCCGTTCTCCACCAGGTAGTTCAGCAGCTCGAATTCCTTGAACGTCAGGTTCAGGGTCTCGCCATCCAGGTGCACCTCGCGACGGGACAAGTCGATGAGCACGCCGGAGGGGCGCGGCGCCGCCGGGCGGGAATCCACGCGCGGGCGGCGGTTGACCGTGGGATCTCCCAGGGCCTGGCGCACCACGTCGATGTTCTCGCCCTGTGCGCTGGACGGGGCAAGTGCTACGGCCGCATGGGTCTGTGCCTCGGGAGAGAGCGTCGCCAGGAAGGCGCGGACCTGCGTGGCAAGCTTGCCCAGCGAGGTTCCCTGCGCCTGCGCAACCGACTCGTCCAAACCGACGTAGAGCACAAACCCTCGGGCAGTGGTGTCGGTAGCTACCGGCTGTGGTCCCGGCGTACTGCTCGGGGCGACAACCGGGGTGGGGGCTGTCATCGGGCGAGGCTCTTGCGCCGCCGGAACGGCATGAAGCTGGCGATAGCCGGCCGGGGCATAGCCGCCGGGAGCAGTGTTGCGCTGCGCGGCGGCGGCGCGGGACTGGGCGTTGCGGATTGAGACATGGACGTATCCGGACGTTACCGACATGCTTTACCTCTAACTCGTGTGAATGCCACGGAATGGCGCGAATGCTTAGGTGCCCCGCCTACCTCGCCGGTGCGAAACAGGAGAGCGATGCGAGTGTCACTGAGCGCCGGAGGGTTCCGACACTCAGCTGGGCATTCGACAACAACACTGGCGATGAGTCATCGCCATGCCTTCGAAAAGGCTCTGAGGTGCTGTTGCTGCGCTATTCACAACCTCTAGTTTCCTCGTAATATTCGGAACCCGCAAGTAACAAACTTCGATTTCGTCCACGATGTGAGACGTGGAGCGCTTAACGTGTCCATCATCACATTGCGCAGATCTCGGACATGAGGGCATCCGACAATGCGGTATGCGCTGTCATTTCGAAAAGTACATGCAATGTGATCAATCGACGGCTCCCTAGCGCCTGATTTCCCAGACCTACACCCGGACCGGGCATCCGGCAACGGCCCCGCCAGGCGGCGATGCCGCAAGCGCGGGGCACCACGGCAACCAAAGGCCTTAGGCTGGAATCACCGGGCCTCACAGCCCGCACACAGCCGGGCCACAGGACCGGCCTACACCTCGGAGGGAAAGTTAAAGACATGCCAAGCTCCCGCTTTTCTCCCACGCAATTGCCCCGCCTCACCCACCCGGACGGGACCGCCATCCGGGTACTGGTCGTTGACGACGAGCCCTCGCTGGCCGAACTGGTCTCCATGGGCACCCGGATGCTGGGTTGGGAAGCCACCGTGGCGCACGACGGGCCTTCCGCGGTGGAGGCCGCCCGCAAGTCGACCCCCGATGTCCTGGTGCTGGACTGGATGTTGCCGGGCTTTGAGGGTCCGGAGGTGTTGCGCAAGGTCCGCACCTTCCTGCCCGAGGTCCCGGTCCTTTTCCTGACCGCCAAGGACGCCGTCGAGGACAGGATCGAGGGCTTGGGCATCGGCGCTGACGACTACGTGGCCAAACCGTTCAGCCTCGAAGAGGTGCTGCTGCGCCTGCACAAGCTGGTGGAACGCTCGGGCGCCACGGCGGCCGACAGCGCGGAGCTGGTGGTGGGCGACCTGGTGCTCAATTCCGACTCCCACGACGTCACCCGCGCCGGGGTCCCCATCAACCTCACGGCCACCGAATTCGACCTGCTCTCCTACCTGATGGTCAACGCCCGCCGGGTGGTCTCCAAGACGCAGATCCTCGACAACGTTTGGCACTACGACTTCGGCGGCCAGGCCAACATCGTCGAGCTCTACATCTCCTACCTGCGCAAGAAGATCGAGGCCGACGCCCCGGCAATGATCCACACCGTGCGCGGGGCCGGATACATGCTCAAGCCCGCATCATGAGCCAATCCGCACGCCCGCCGGTCCCGTCCGGGGCACCGGAGCTGCCATCCGCCGGGGAGGCTTCGCCCCGCTCCCCCGAGCCCTCGCTTCCGGCCCCCGGAGCGCCCAGGCCGGAGGCCAAACAAGCTCCGCTGCATGCCAAGCTGGGCCAACGCCTTGGCCACCTCACCCTGCAACGCAAGTTGCTGCTTGCCCTCATTGGTTCCCTGGCTTTGATTTGCACCGTCATCGGCCTGCTGCTCAATGCCGGCATGCGCCAGTCCCTGGCTTCCCAGCTCCATGAACAACTGGATTTCGCCTCCGACCGTGCGGCAAGCTACTCGGCGCAAAACGGCCGCGAGCCGTCCTCCGGGCCGCTCTTTGCCCCCGGACAGGCCTCCGGAACGCTGAACGCCAGGATCGTCTCCGGCTACCTGTTTTCCGGGGCGGTGCTCGATTCCAAGACCGGCGAGCGCAAGGACATCACCGACGCCGACGCGCAGCTGCTGTCCTCCGTGAAGATCGATGCTCCCCCGGTGATGCATCACCTCAGCATCGGGGACTACATGCTCTCCGCGCAGCGGGACCCCGCCCCGGGTTCCGGCGGCATCCTGATCACCGGCCTGCCCATGGCCCCCATCCAGCAGACCCTGGCCTCCCTGGGCATCCTCACCGTGACGATTTCCCTGGCCGGGCTGATCGCCATCGGGCTGGTCGGCTCGCTGATCATCCGCCGTTCGCTGGCCCCGCTGCAGCGGGTCTCGGCCGTGGCATCCTCCGTGGCCAACGCAGAACTCGAATCGGGCACCGCCGCGCTGGAGGCCCGCGTGGCGCCGGAGGACTCGATCCCGGGCACCGAGTCCGGCGAGGTGGGCCGAGCGCTGAACGCCCTGCTGGACAACGTGGGCACCGCCTTCGCGGTGCGCGAGGCCTCGGAGGCCCAGATGCGGCGGTTCGTGGCCGACGCCTCCCACGAGCTGCGCACCCCGCTCTCGGCCATCCGCGGGTACACCGAGCTGATCAGCGCCACCGAGCATTTCTCCGACGACGGGCAACGCTCGCTGAACCGGGTGCTGGAACAGAGCACCCGGATGAGCTCCCTGGTGGAAAACCTGCTGCTGCTGGCCCGGCTCGACGAGAAGCACCAGGTCAAGAAGGCTCCGGTGGATGTGGGGAAGCTCGCCGCCGAAATCACCGAGGACTTTGCGATCACGGCCCCCGCCCACCACTGGATCCCGAAGGTCCCCGACACCCCGCTGGTGGTCTCGGGAGATGCCTCGGCGCTGCGCCGGGTCATCACCAACCTGCTGGCCAACGCCCGCAAGCACACCTCCGAGGGCAACACCGTCACCGTGGAGATCCACCGGGACGGGTCCGCGCACCAGGCGGTGCTGCGGGTCACCGACACCGGCGAGGGCATTGCCCCGGATTTCCTGCCGCTGGTGTTCAAGCGCTTCACCCGGGCCGATGCGGCGCGCTCCGGAGCGGACGGCACCACCGGGCTGGGCCTGCCCATTGCCAAGGCCATCGTCGAATCCCACGACGGGACCATCACGGTCTCTTCCGTCCCGGGGAACACCGTCTTCGAGGTGCGCCTGCCGCTGCCGCCCGCCGTGCCGCCCAAGCCCTCGACCCCGCCGAAGACGACCAAGGCCTGATCCCCGGGCCCGCCACCAGGACACAAAAAAGGCGTCCGGCCGGCGGGGGAACCAGGTTCCCGTGCCGGCCGGACGCCGCCGTGTTTGCTGTGGCTAGTGGGCCACGCCGTAGAGGCGGTCGCCGGCATCGCCCAGGCCCGGAACGATGTAGGACTTTTCGTCCAGCTTCTCGTCCAGGGCGGCCAGAACCAGGTGGACCTTCTCGTTGTCTCCGTACGCCTCTTCGAGGCGGGCCAGGCCCTCGGGAGCGGCAATGAGGCAGATGCAGGTGACATCGGCGGCACCGCGGTCGAAGAGGAACTTGATCGATTCGATCAGCGTGCCGCCGGTGGCCAGCATCGGGTCCAGCACGAAGACCTGGCGGCCGGTCAAATCCGAGGGCAGGCGCTCGGCATAGGTGATGATGTCGAGGGTTTCCTCGTTGCGGGCCATGCCCAGGAAGCCGACCTCTGCGGTGGGAACCAGTCGGGTCATGCCCTCGAGCATGCCCAGGCCGGCGCGCAGGATCGGCACCACCAGCGGGGTCGGCTTGGCAAAGGCAATGCCGGTGGTGGTCGCGACCGGGGTTTCGACCTGGACCTTGACGGTCTTGACGTCGCGCGTGGCCTCGTAGGCCAGCAGGGTCACCAACTCATCGGTCAGCTGCCGGAAGACCGGCGACGGGGTGTTCTTGTCCCGGAGGACCGATACCTTGTGGGCCACCAACGGGTGGTCGATTACCTGTACGCGCATGCACCAAAATCTACCAGCCGAATGCTCCCGTTTACCGGTTTTCGCATTCCGGCTTCGGGTGATTCCCGCCATTGACCGGCCTTGGGGCCGGGAGGAGAATGGGCCACAGACCGGGCCGGCCTGTGGCCCGGACAAACACGAAGCCGGCACCATGGACATCACCCACCCGCTTCCGGCGTCCGCGTTGCGGTCGCTGTCGGCGTCACTGCACGGAATGCTCTTCACCGCCGCCGACCCCGAATACGGCGAGGCCCGCAGCGTCTGGAACGCCATGATCGACAGGCACCCCCTGCTGGTGGTTCGTGCCGCCGACGTTGCCGACGTGTCTCTCGCGCTGGCCTTCGCCCGGGAGCATGGATTGCCGTTGGCGATCCGGTCCGGCGGGCACAACGTGGCGGGGTTCGGCACCGTTGAGCACGGCTTGGTGCTGGACATGCGCGCCCTGAACACCGTGCGCGTGGATGCTGCGGAGCAACGGGTGCGGGTCGGCGGAGGCGCGCTCCTGGGTGAACTCGACCGCGCGACCAGCGCCCACGGGCTGGCGGTCCCCGTCGGGGTCATCTCGAAAACCGGAGTTGCCGGGCTGTGTCTGGGCGGTGGCTTCGGCTGGCTCACCCGGCCCTTTGGACTGACCGTTGACAACCTCCTGGCGGCGGACCTTGTCACGCCGGAGGGCGAGGTGGTCCACACCGACGCCACCACCAACCCCGACCTGCTCTGGGGTCTCACCGGTGGGGGCGGAAACTTCGGGGTGGTCACCGAATTCACGTTCAAGGCCCACCCGCTGCCGAAAACCCTCTACGCCGGGAACCTGATCTACCGCCCCGAACAGTGGAAGCATGCCCTGCATTCCGTGCGTGACTGGTCCGCCAGGCTCCCGGACCAGATGACGGTCATCGTCACGGTGGTGGTGCCGCCGCCCGAGTGGGAGCTGGGCACCAGCAGCGTGCTCACCGTCGGATTCCTCTGGGCGGATCCGGACCATGCGGCCGGTGCCGCTTGCGTGGAGGAATTCCTCGCAACCGCGCCCACCGACGAACAGGACATCTCCCCCGTTTCGTGGCCCGACTGGCAGTCCGTGGTGGACGAGATGTTCCCCAAGGGCGTGCGCGCCTACTGGAAGAACACTGCATTGGATGACCTCTCGGACGAGGCCATCAATGTGTTCACTGCCCGGGCGCGGCAACTCGACTGGCCGGGCATGGGCTTCGACATCCACGTCATGGGCGGTGCCATGGGACGGGTTCGCCCGGAAGCAACGGCATTCGAGGACCGGAGCTCACCGTTCTGGCTGAACATCTACGGATTCTGGAACGGCAAGGAACTCGACGACCACCACATTGCCTTCATCCGCGGCTTCCATCATGAGATGCAACCCTTCACGCACGGCGGGGAGTACGTGAATTTCTCCAGCAGCGATGAACACGTGCCCGGCGGCTTCGATCTCCTCGGCCTCTACGGGGCCGAAAAGCTCGCCAAACTCACGGCGCTCAAACGCCGCTACGACCCGCACAACAGGCTACGCCTGAACCACAACATCGTTCTGCCGAGCCCCGGCTAGCCGCACCTGCCGGCAGCCGGATGCCGAATTCCGGTGCAGACGGCAGCGACGTCCCCGCACCGGAACTAGACTTGGCCGGGTGATTCCCGAACAACCCAGCCACCGCGACCTCATGGACCTGGCCCTCGCCGAGGCCAAGGCGGCCTTGGCCACCGGCGACGTTCCCATCGGCGCGGTAGTCATCGGCCCCGATGCGACGGTGCTGGCCACCGGCCGCAACGAGCGCGAGGCGCACGGGGATCCCACGGCCCATGCCGAGATCGTGGCCATCCGCGCCGCGGCCCAGGCACTGCGTGACGCGGGGCGCGGGGACGGGTGGCGGCTGGAGGATTGCACCCTGGTGGTCACCCTCGAGCCCTGTGCCATGTGCGCCGGGGCCATCGTTCTCTCGCGCATCCCGAAGGTCGTCTTCGGCGCCTGGGACGAGAAAGCCGGTGCCGTCGGCTCGGTGTTCGACATCCTGCGCGAGCCGCGGCTCAACCACTGGGTCGAGGTCTACCCCGGGGTGCGGGAGACCGAATGCGCAGCCCTGCTCACCGATTTCTTCCGAGCCAGGCGCCTGGACTAAGCCAGGGCCCGCTATTTCTTTCGCAACTCATCGAGCTTGGCGATGTTCTTCGCCCGCGACTTCGGCGAATCCAGGCTGAAGGACCTGAAGTCTCCCAGGTCCTCGGTGATCCATGCCTCGACCTGCGCAATGCGCGAGCGCACGCCGGCGCTTGCGGGCTCGAACGTCCACCACGCAATCCGAGTGCCTTCCGGGTCGTACTGCCACAAGCCGATGATCCGGCCGCGGTCAACGATCGGGTGGTCCGAGAGATCGGCGGCCAGTGCCGACCCGCTCATTCCCTGCACCGCTTCGGTGCCGGCTTCGTCGAACAGGTCGGCCGCGTTCCGGCGCAGCAACACGAGCGAATCGGAGCCCGAAAGCAGCTGGATGTCTTCGGTCTGCGGTGCCTCGAATCCGGCGAGCTCGTCCACGTCTTCCGGCAGCATCCACAGCACGTCGCCGGCAGCGGTGGGGACTTCCACGGCCCCGGTGGCCGCAAGTGCCTTCTTGGCCTGGGCCACCGTGAAGGCGGTGAACCAGCGGATCTGTCCCAGCGTGGCCCCGCCCGTCCAGCCCAGGAACCGCTCGAGCATCCGCGCCCTGACTGCTTCGTCGGATTCGCCGCTGGCAGGCAGTTCCCAGGCCACATAGGAGTAGCGCTGCTGGTCCAGTCGCCCGTTCACCGGCACACGGCGGATCCGTCCGTCGGCCTGCAGCAGCCCGAGCGCTGCGGGCAGCGTGGTGCTGGCGCCCTTCTTTTTGCCTTCCTCGCCCATGCTTCGAACCTTGTCACCCAGGATCTCCTTCAGCCCGCGGGGGTCCAAGGCCTCCTCGGCGGTGCCCCGAGCCCGGAGCAGGACCTGCAGCACATCCTCGGCCAGCTGCTCGACTTCTTCCCGCTCCACGCCCAGGCGCACCAACACCTTCACCGAGGCCTCCGCCGAGGCATGCCCCATTTGCAGCCCCCAGGCATGGTCCTTGGCGGGCAGGACGTAGGTGCAGCCCCGTGCCGTGGGCAGTTCATGGATGTCCTGCGCGGCGAGTGCGGCGTCGGCCTCGGCGCGGCGGATGCCGGCGCGCGCAAAGAGCGTCAGGTAGGTGTTGGCGCCGCCGATCGACCGAGCCCAGCCCACGCGATCCAGGACTGTCGCGGAATCGCATCGCGCCAGCGAACCGTCCAGTCCCTGGCGCTGCCACGACCAGGCCCGCAGCACCTGCGGGGTCAGCTTCTCCTGAGGGATCTGCGGCGTTTCGCTCTTCGTCGTCATGGCTACATTCTGCCCCGAAAGATGGCTCGTTTTTGTTGTGGGCCATTTACCCGGTAGAGTGTTCTGGTCTGGTGACGTGTCCGAGCGGCCGAAGGTGCAACACTCGAAATGTTGTGTACGGTAACCCCGTACCGAGGGTTCAAATCCCTCCGTCACCGCCATAAGAAGGCCCCGAATCCCCTCTAAACAAGGGATTCGGGGCCTTTTGCTTTGCCCGCACAGAAGTCGGAGTGGAGGCCTCCCGCCTTGGAATTGCGGAAGTGACGCCTTTCCGCCTTCCAGGAACAGGTGCGTGGGCATGCCTGTACCGAGGCAGCTTCAGGAATTTGGTCGCATGAGCGGCGGGTTGAGTACCGCTCGGACCGGTTCATCCGCTGCGGAACGAGCCTCCGCCGCGAGCCGGAAGAGCGCTGCAGGGCGACCGGCGTCGCCCGTGGTCATCCGCCCGGTGTCCTCAAGGAAACCAGGGTTTCCCGTGGCCTTGCGGTGGAAGTTCCGGGGATCCAGGCGGGTGCCCCACACTGCTTCATACACGGCACGGAGTTGCGCGATGGTGAATTCCTCCCCGCAGAATGCCGCCCCCAGCGGCGAGTACTCGAGCTTTGACCGTGCCCGCTCCACGGCGTCGGCCAGGATGCGGGCATGGTCGAAAGCAATTTCGCTTTCCCCGTCCAGGACGTCGCTGACCGGGTACCACGCGGCGTGTTCGGCGTCGCTTCCGGCAGACAAGACGGGAAAATTGGGCGCCAGCAGCAGGTGCGCCACGGTGAGTACGTCCCCGCGCGGGTCGCGTCCCCGGGGCCCGTAGCTCTGCAGTTGCTCCAGGTGCCCAGGGACCTGCTTGACCCCGGTTTCCTCCGCCAGTTCGCGGATCGCAGCCTCCCCCAGGCCCTCTCCGGCAAGCACGAACCCTCCGGGCAGCGCGAGCTTGCCGCGGAACGGCTCGATGCGGCGCGTAATGAGCAGGACGTTCAGGGCATCGTCGCGGACGGTGAGGGCGACGATGTCCACCGTCACCGGGAAGCGCGTGGGCGCCGGCAGGGATTTGGCCATGCACCCATCATAAATACTTATCGTCACCTTGACAATAATTCTGGATTCGTCCTATGCTTTTGTTATCGTCAAACCGACGATAACTTGAACAGTTTGAGGAGCACCCCGCCATGGCCACCATCAAGCGCTACCCCTGGATCAGCCACTTCCTGGGCAGCCCCACCGGCTACGTCGTCCACCTGCAAAAGGGTGCCGTCCGGCACCGGGGAGTGGGCCAGGCGTTTTGGTTCCGGCCGGCGGCATCCGTGCTGAGCGAAGTTCCCGTCGACGACCAGGAACTGCCCACGCTCTTCCACGCCATCACCCGCGACCACCAGGACGTGAGCGTCCAGGCCAACGTCACCTACCGCTTCGTGGACCCGGTGTCCGTGGCCAGCCGGCTCGATTTCGCCCTCCAGCAGGCGGGCCCGGCAACCTCCGGCGGCAAGGAACAGGTGGCCACGATCATTGGCCAGCTCTGCCAGAGCCACGCGATCGACCACATCGCCACCACCACGCTCGCCCAGTCGCTGGAACGCGGGGTCAGCGAACTGCGCCAGCTCCTCACCGAGGCCCTGCGCACCGACACCCGGCTGGTGTCCACCGGCATCGAGATCCTCGGCGTGCAGGTCCTCGCCGTCCGGCCGGAGTCCGAGGTCGAACGGGCCCTGCAGACACCGGTCCGCGAACAACTGCAGGCCGAGGCCGACCGGGCCGTGTACGAACGCCGGGCAGTCGCGGTCGAACGTGAACGGACGATCTCGGAAAACGAGATGGCCAGCCAGATCGAACTGGCCTCCCGGCGCGAACGCCTCGTGGCCCAAGAGGGGGCCAACGCCAGGCGCGAGGCCGAGGAACAGGCCGCCGCCGGCCTTGTCCAGGCCAATGCGGAAGCCGAACGCCGGGGCATCGGCGCCACCGCCGAGGCCAACCGAATCCGCCTGGTGGGCGAGGCGGAAGCAGCACGGGAAGCCGCGACCATGGAGGTCTACCGGGGCATGGACCAGGCCACCCTGCTGGCCTTGGCATTCCGCGAGGCCGCCGGATCGCTGCCGAACATCGGCAACCTGACCGTCACCCCGGACCTCCTCAGCGGGGCGCTGGCCGGCTTGTTCCGGGAACCGGGCGCCGCAGCCGTCGGCGAAAAGTAGGCCCGGCCGTGGAAAAATCCCGCCTCGTCATCGTCCACCGGCGAACCGAGCTGGACGAATTGCTGGACCGGCACGCCACCCTCGGCCAGGCCGAATTCTTTCTCAGGTCCCGGGGCCGCACCATGGCCGCCGTCCAGGAGCGCCACGAGCTGCTTGCCGCGGCCCTGTCAACCGTCCGCGCCGCGGTCCCGGCCGACTGGCGCCGCGCCGAGGTGGAACGGGGGGACCTGAACAGGTTCATGTTCACGGCCGAGGACATCATCGCCGTCGTGGGCCAGGACGGTCTGGTGGCCAACGTGGCCAAGTACCTCACCGGCCAGCCCGTCATCGGGATCGACCCGGAACCGGGAACGAATCCGGGCGTCTTGGTCCGGCACACCGCAGCGGATGCCGCACGGCTGCTGGGCAACCCCGCCCCGGGCGGCGGAAAACGGGTGCCGTTGCCCTGCCGGGAACTGTCCATGGTGAGAGCAAGGCTCGACGACGGACAGGAATTGTCGGGACTCAACGAGATCTTCATCGGCCACCCCTCCCACCAGTCGGCCCGCTACCGGCTCACGACGCCGGAGGGCCTCAGCGAGCCGCAGTCGTCGTCCGGCCTCATCGTTTCCACGGGGACGGGCGCCACCGGATGGTGCGCCTCCATCGCCCTCGAGCGCGGGGGCCGCACCCTGCCGGCCCCGACGGACCCGGCCCTGGCATGGTTTGTCCGCGAAGCGTGGCCCTCCCCCGCCACCGGGACGTCCCTGACGGAAGGTGCACTGGAGGCGGGCGAAGCGCTGCGCCTCACCGTGGCGTCGGACCAGCTGGTGGTGTTTGGCGACGGCATGGAGCAGGACCGACTCACCGCCTCCTGGGGACAGGAAATCAGCGTCGAGCTCGGCATTCGGCCCCTGCGGCTGGCGTAGGCGTCGTGGATGAACGGCCCCATCCTCCGCAAGGCGGCACGGGCCGGATCCAGGGGGTCGTGTTCGCCGGCCCCGAATCGAGTCGGAGATCTCCGTGCGCGGACTTGGCCGGCTTCCCGGGAGAACGATGCCTGCCACTGGCTGGGGAAAGCCGTTCAGGCCTTCCGGCCGTTGGCCAGCCACTGCTCAAAGGTCGTGGGGTCCGTCAAGACGGAAGTGGAGGGGAGCAGCCCGCCGTTCATCGCCTTCATTCCCGGCACCGGAACACCAATGACGCGGGCGTGGGGGCCGCCATTGCGCGAGACGGCGTTGTTCCTGGAGACCAGGCGCGCCAAGTGGGCCATGTTGCGCGGCTCGGGACCGGCCAGGTCGACCCCCGCCGGGGCATCCTTCCCCGAATCGACCGTGGAGACGACCAATCTCGCCACCGCATCGGCAGCCACCGGCTGGCAATGCATGCGGGGCACCACCGCCACCGGCCCGAATCTCATTTGTTCCACCAAGGTCTCGGCCAGCTCGAACCACTGGGTGGACCGCACGATCGTGGTGGGGATCTTCGCGTTTTGGTAGCGGGCCTCCTGTGCGGCCTTGCCGCGGTAATAGCCCATCCGCCGGTTGACTTCCGGTTTGCGGGCGTTGATGATCGAGACGCACACCAGGTGCTTGACGCGTTCCTGCTCCGCGGTGCGAATGATGTTCTTGGCCGTGGTGTCGTAGAAGTCGATGCATGCGTTCGCGTTGACCGACATCATGTTCAGGCAATCCACCACGGTGTCCGCACCGCGCAACGCCACCGCCAGGCCAAAGCCCGTGTAGGCGTCGACGCCCGAGCTCCGGCTCGCAACCACCACCTCGTGGCCGGAATCCCGCAACAGGCCAACGACCCGCTTGCCCATGTTTCCGCTGCCGCCGAGAACGATCACCCTCATGCATTTCAGCCTACGCCTGAAAGCGCTGTTGGTTCGAGGGAAACCAGGTGGTTCGCGGCCTCCGAGCTTGCGCCGGGCCGATTCAGAGCTGCAGCCACCTGACGGTGCGCCGGTTCTTGAGCAGCACGAAGTGGTGCAGGAGGATGATGACCGCCACCCAGCTGCCGCCAATGAGCAGGCCGCCCAGGACATCGGTCAGCCAGTGGTGCCCGAGGTAGATCCGGCTCCATCCCACACACAGCACCAAGCACGCCAAGGTGCACACGAGAAGGATTCGCGCCCAGAGGCTGCGCAGGATGAGGATCGACAGGTATCCGATGATCCCCAGGATCGCGATGGAGTTGAGTGTATGGCCGCTGGGGAAGGCGAAGGACGAGGGAATCGGTGCCAGAACGCTCTCCAGCGATGGCCGCGCCCGGCCCAGGGTGGCCTTCAGGACGAGGGTCAAGGCCACGGAGCCCGCCGCCGTCAGCGCGATGAGCACTCCCGGCCACACGCTGCGGGCGCGCCATGAAAACAGGACGGCAACGCATAGCGCCAGAATCGTCATGGCCGGGGTGTCCCCCAGGACGGTGAAGAACCAGGCGGCGTCCGTCGCCGCCGCGTTGCGGTGCGACACCATCCATTCAAGAACCGGAATGTCCCAGGCATTGGGCACCCCGCCGGCGCGGACCGAAACCCAGACGCGGCGTGCCACGGCAAAAAGCCCCAGCAATATGGCGAGGGCGAAGACCAGGATCGACCCGGCATGTCGGCGGTTTTTCCCGGGCCGGCGCGGTGAACTCATGCAAGCCAGCCTAGACGTTCGCACCGGGGCTTGGTTCGATGCGGGCCGTTGCCTTGGGTATCTGCCGGAGGGTCGGGCCGGCATGCGGGAAGATGGAGGCATGACAATTCGCGTGCTGGCCATCGGCAAGAAACATGAATCCTGGGTGAGCGAGGGCATCGAGCGCTACGAAAAACGCATGAAGAAGCCCTTCGACCTCAAGTGGCAGCTGCTCCCCCATTCGGCACGCGAGGGGGATGCGGCCCGCACCGAGGAATCCGAACGGATCCTGTCCAAGGTCGATGCCCGGGACTTCCTGGTGCTGCTCGACGAGCGAGGCAAGAACATCGATTCCCCCGCCCTGGCCACGACCCTGCAACGCCCCATCGACAGCTCACGGAACATCACCGTGGTGATCGGCGGCGCCTACGGCGTCGACGCATCGGTGCACTCCCGCGCGGACTTCACCTGGAGCCTGTCCAAGCTGGTCTTCCCGCACCAGCTGGTGCGCCTGATTCTCACCGAGCAGCTCTACCGCGCCCAGGAAATCGCCTCGGGCGGCAAGTACCACCACGTTTAGCCCGGCCGCCGGGGAACACCGGCCCCCAATTGACGCCTCCAGCGTTTAGGCTGGGGTCGATGGCTAAGAATGTTGAGGCGGCGCACGTCCTTGAGCGGTTCACCCCCGCGACGCGGGCCTGGTTCGAGGGAGCCTTTGCCGCGCCGACCCCCGCCCAGATCGGGGCGTGGGACGCCATTTCCACCGGCCAGCATGCCCTGGTGGTTGCCCCCACGGGATCCGGCAAGACGCTCTCGGCGTTCCTGTGGGCCCTGGACTCCTTTGCCCGCGCCGCCACGGAGATCCTGGCCCCCGCACTCCCGGGCCTGGAAACCGGCGCGTCCCCCGGGGCCAAGGACAAGAAATCCGCTGCCGCCCCCGGCGGCACCAAGGTGCTCTACATTTCGCCGCTCAAGGCCCTGGGCGTGGACGTCGAGCGGAACCTGCGCGCCCCGCTGGTGGGCATCAAGGCCACCGCGGCGCACCTCGGGCTCGCGGTGCCGCAGGTCTCCGTCGGGGTCCGCTCCGGGGACACCCCGGCGGGCGAGCGCCGCAAGCTGGTGACCAACCCGCCGGATATCCTCATCACCACCCCCGAATCCCTCTACCTGATGCTCACCTCCAGGGCCCGCGAGTCCCTGACGGGCGTGCATACCGTGATCATCGACGAGGTGCACGCGGTGGCCGGCACCAAGCGCGGCGCCCACCTGGCCCTGTCCCTGGAACGCCTCGACGCCCTGCTGGCCTCCCCTGCCCAGCGCATCGGGCTCTCGGCCACCGTCGAGCCGCGCGACGAGGTCGCCCGCTTCCTGGGCGGCACGGCCCCGGTGCGTATCATCGCCCCGCCCATCACCAAGACCTGGGAACTGAGCGTGCGGGTGCCGGTCGAAGACATGACCGACCTGCCCGCCGCCGCGGCCGCCCACGACCTGGGTCCCAGTTCCGGGCTGGCCCCGCAGGCGAGCATCTGGCCGCACGTCGAGGAGCAGATCGTCGATTTGATCGAGGCGAACCGCTCCACCATCGTCTTTGCCAATTCGCGCCGGCTGGCCGAGCGGCTGACCGGGCGGCTGAACGAGATCCACGAAACCCGCACCACGGGAACCGGCGCGGCACCGGGTTTCGCCCCGAACGGGATCGGTTCCACCGGCGCCGAGATGACGGCGGGCACCCCCGCGGTGCGGGTGCAGCCGGGCACCGGGATGCCGGCGGCCATGATGGCCCAGGCCGGAACCACCGCCACCAGCACCCCGGCGGGCGAGGGCGGATCCGTGGCGCCGCTGGCCCGCGCGCACCACGGCTCGGTGTCCAAGGAGACCCGGGCGAACATCGAGGACGATCTAAAGACCGGGGTGCTGAGGGCCGTGGTGGCCACCAGTTCCCTGGAGCTCGGCATCGACATGGGCCTGGTGGATTTGGTGATCCAGGTCGAGTCCCCGCCCTCGGTGGCCTCGGGCCTGCAGCGCGTGGGCCGCGCCGGACACCAGGTCGGCGAGACCTCCACCGGCACCTTCTTCCCCAAGCACCGCGCGGACCTGCTGGCCACCGCGCTGACCGTCTCGCGGATGCGCGAGGGGAAGATCGAGAAGCTGCACATCCCGGCGAACCCGCTGGACGTGCTCGCGCAGCAGACCCTGGCCGCCTGCGCGCTTCAGGACCTGGGCGTCGAGGCCTGGTTCGAGACCGTCCGGCGCTCCGCCCCCTACGCCGCGCTGCCGCGCGCCGCCTTCACCGCGACCCTGGAAATGCTGGCCGGCAAGTACCCGTCGGACGAGTTCGCGCAGCTGCGCCCGCGCATCGTCTGGGACCGGGACGCCGGGGTGCTCATCGGGCGGCCCGGCGCCCAGCGCCTGGCCGTGATCAGCGGCGGCACCATCCCGGACCGCGGGCTCTTCGGCGTGTACCTGGCCGCCGGCGACGACGGTTCCGGGGCCAAGGGCGGGCGCCGGGTCGGGGAGCTGGACGAGGAAATGGTCTACGAGTCCCGCGTCGGGGACGTCTTTGCGCTCGGGGCGACCAGCTGGAAGATCGAAGACATCACGCACGACCGGGTGCTGGTCTCCCCCGCGTTCGGGCAGCCCGGCAAGCTGCCCTTCTGGAAGGGCGACACCCAGGGCCGGCCCGTGGAACTGGGTGCGGCGCTGGGCGCCTTCACCGCCCGGCTGGCCAACGCCACCGAGGCGCAGGCGCGTGCCGAGCTTCAGGACATCGGCCTGGACGCCTTTGCGGCGGGGAACCTGCTCAACTACCTGGGCG
This sequence comes from Paeniglutamicibacter sp. MACA_103, assembly GCF_045798555.1. NCBI lineage: Bacteria > Bacillati > Actinomycetota > Actinomycetes > Micrococcales > Micrococcaceae > Paeniglutamicibacter > Paeniglutamicibacter sp. MACA_103. The sequence continues at coordinate 45,841 of NZ_JBIXLN010000016.1, forward strand.
CTCAGGAACAGTCGACCTCCGTGGTGCCCAGCGACAAGACGCTGCTCATCGAGCGCTTCGTGGACGAGCTCGGGGACTGGCGGGTCATCCTGCACTCGCCCTTCGGGCTGCCGGTGCACGCGCCCTGGGCGCTGGCCGTGGGCGCGCGGCTGCACGAACGCTACGGGCTGGACGGATCGGCGATGGCCGCGGACGACGGGATCGTGCTGCGCGTCCCGGCCATGGACGACGAACCTCCCGGGGCCGAGCTCTTCGCCTTCGAACCCGACGAGATCGAGGACCTGGTCACCGCGCAGGTGGGCAATTCCGCGCTCTTCGCCTCGCGCTTCCGCGAGTGCGCGGCCCGCGCGCTGCTGCTGCCGCGCACCGACCCCTCCAAGCGCACCCCGCTGTGGCAGCAGCGCCAGCGCAGCGCGCAGCTGCTGGACGTGGCGCGGAAGTACCCGGACTTCCCGATCATCCTGGAAACCGTGCGCGAGTGCCTCAACGACGTCTACGACCTGCCCTCGCTCAAGGGGCTGCTGGCCGGCATTTCCTCGCGTTCCCTCGCGGTGCGCGAGGTGCAGACCCGCACACCCTCCCCCTTCGCCCAGTCGCTGCTCTTCGGCTACGTCGCCCAATTCCTCTACGAGGGCGATTCGCCGCTGGCCGAGCGCCGTGCCGCCGCCCTGTCCCTGGACCCGGCACTGCTGAACGAGCTGCTGGGCCGCACCGAGCTGCGCGAACTGCTCGACGCCAAGGTCATCGCCCGCACCCAGGACGAGCTGCAGCGCACCGCGGAGAACCGCAAGCTGGCCGGGCTCGAGGGCGCCGCGGACCTGCTCCGGATGCTCGGCCCGCTGGACGCGGCGGCCGTGGCGGCCAGACTGCGCCCCGAAGGGGAAGACACGACCGAACAGGACGCCGTTGAGGCCGCGGCCGATCACCTGGCCTCACTGGTGCGCGCCAACCGGGCGCTGGCGGTGCGCCTGGGCGGGCGGGAGCTGTTCGCCGCGATCGAGGACGCCCCGCGGCTGCGCGACGGGCTCGGGGTCCCGCTGCCGCACGGGGTGCCGCTGGCCTTCATCGAGCCGGTGGCCGATCCGGTGGGCGACTTGGTCTCCCGCTTTGCCCGCACCCACGGGCCCTTCACCGCACCGGATGTCGCGACCGCGCTGGGCTTGGGCGTCGCGGTGGTCGTTTCTGTCCTGGAGCGGCTGGTGGCCGATTCCCGGGTCATGGTCGGGGCGTTCCGGCCCGCCGAAATGCTCCTTGACGCCCCGGTGGCCGGAGCCGGCGCCACCGAATATTGCGATGCGTCGGTGCTGCGGATGATCCGCACCCGCTCGCTGGCCGCGCTGCGGGCGGAGGTCGAACCCGTGGACCAGGAGACCTTCGCCCGGTTCCTGCCGGGCTGGCAAGGCATCGGCGCCGGGCTGCGCGGGATCGACGGGGTATTGGCGGTCATCGAGCAGCTGGCCGGGGTGCCGGTTCCGGCCTCCGCCCTGGAATCCCACGTGCTGCCCGCCCGCGTGCGGGACTACACCCCGGCGATGCTCGACGAGCTCATGAGCTCCGGGGAGGTGCTGGTCTCCGGCGCCGGGGCGCTGGCTGGGACCGACGGCTGGATCGCCCTGCACACGGCGGAAAACGCGCCGCTGAGCCTGCCGCTGCCCGACACCTCCTCGCTGGGACCGCTGGCCGCCCGGCTGCACGCCGTGCTGGGCTCCTCCGGCGCCCACTTCGTGCCGCAGCTGGCGCAATTGCTGGCCCGATCCCCCGGCGACGGACCCGGCGCCGCTTCGGGAAGCGAACCGTCCGCCGCCTCGGTGCTCGAGGCCCTGTGGGAACTGTTCTGGGCCTCGGCCGTCGCCCCCGACACCCTGGCACCCATCCGCCAGCTGCTCTCCGGGGGCAAGTCCGCGCACCGGGTGCCGGCCCTGGCCCCGCGGGCACGGACCGCCCGGCTGGGGCGCATGGCCATGCTGCGTGCCGGCCGCCCGGATGCCGGCATCGACCTGGCCGGGCGCCGCCAGCTCCCCGATTCGGCCTCCGGGCGCTGGGCGGCGCTGCCCGCGCCAGAGGGGGACACCACCATCCGCGCCCACGCCGCGGCCGAGTTCCTGCTCGAGCGCTACGGGGTGGTGACCCGCGGCTCGGTCGCCGCCGAATCGGTGCCCGGCGGCTTCGGGCAGCTCTACCGGGTGCTCGGCCGGCTCGAAGAGGCCGGGCACACCCGCCGCGGCTACTTCGTGGAGCGGCTCGGTGCCGCCCAGTTCTCCACCTCCGCGACCATCGACCGGCTCCGCGCCCTGGTGCGCGAGCCCGGGCATCCGGCGCCCCCGGTGGCGCTGGCGCTGGCGGCCACCGACCCGGCCAATCCCTACGGGGCGGCGCTGGGCTGGCCCGAGGCCGCCGGCGGGCACCGACCCGGGCGCAAGGCCGGCGCCCTGGTGGTGCTGCTGGACGGACGGCTGGCCCTGTACGTGGAGCGTGGCGGCAAGACGGTGCTGGGCTTTGGCGCCTTGTCCGGGGAACCGGATTCCCCCGACGCCGATCCCGCGGTGCTCGATGCCGTGGCAACCGAGCTTGTGGCGGTGCTGCGCCGCGCCGCCATCGCCAAGCTGGGAATCGAGAAGATCAACGGAAAACCCATCGCCGATACGCCCGTGGGCGCGGCCCTGCGGCGTGCCGGGTTCTATTCGAGCCCTAGTGGATTGCGTTTTAGATCCTAGGTAATTGCGCCGATTCCACCCGCGGACCACGGACACCGGCTAGGCTAGGTGATCAGGGTCACCTGAAACTTGGGCAGGTGAACCCTTCTAGCTGGATAGGTGGTTTTAGCGATGCCCGAAGGGGACACAGTTTTTCGCACGGCCCGTCGATTGGAGGCCGCGCTGGGGGGCAGGGCCTTGAGCACGAGTGATTTCCGGGTGCCCGCCCACGCAACCTTGTCGTTGGTGGACTGGATGGTGGAGTCGGTGGTTTCGCGCGGCAAGCACCTGCTCATCCGCACCCGTCCGCCGAACAAGGTTTCCGCACCTCCACTGAGCATCCACTCCCACCTGCTCATGGAAGGGCATTGGGACGTGTACGCCACCGGCGAGCGCTGGCGCTCCCCGGCGTTCAAGGCACGCGCGGTGCTGGGCAACCAGGCCTTCACCGCCGTGGGCTTCGAACTCGGGTTCCTGCACGTGCTGCGGACCACCGACGAGGTGGAGGTCATCGGCCACCTGGGCCCGGACCCGCTGGGGCATTCCTGGGATCCGGACGAGGCGGTGCGCCGCCTGCTGGGCGACCCGGCCCGGCCCATCGGGCTGGCCCTGCTTGACCAGCGGCTGATTTGCGGGCTGGGCAACGTGTACCGCTCCGAGCTGCTCTTCGTCACCCGCGTGCATCCGCGCACCCCGGTGGGCGAGGTCGCGGACCTGGCCCACCTGGTGGACATCGCCCACCGCCTGCTTCACGCCAACAAGGACCGTGCCCGGCGGGTGACCACCGGCTCCGACGGGATGAACCCGTACTGGGTCTACGGCCGCGCCGGCCAGCCGTGCCTGCGCTGCGGGGGAACGCTGCAAAAGGAATCGCTGGCCGAATCCACGCGCAGCGCCGAGCGCGACGTGTACTTCTGCGCCGCCTGCCAGGACTCCAACGTCCCCAGCGGCCGAGGCGCCCGCTAGCGGCGGGGACGGCGGGGCGGCACCCGTCCGGGCGGGCCCGGCGCACATGACAGACTGGTGTGCATGGCCATGACCTCTCCCCTTCCCGTGCGCAACGGCGTCAACGCAACCCGCCTGCGCGTGCCCTCCTCGGGCCCGTGGGCCACGGTGTGCGAGTACATGCTGCACCGCTTCGGACACGTCGACGCGGCCGGCATTGCCCGCCGCTTCGAGCACGGCGAGGTCGTGGGCATCGACGGGAACCCGCTGGATGCCCACACCACGCTGGGCGCGCACGAGTTCATCTGGTACTACCGGAACCTGCCGGCCGAGGAACCGATCCCCTTCACCGAGACGATCCTGCACCACGACGAAAACCTGTTGGTCATCGACAAGCCGCACTTCCTGCCCACCACCCCCGGCGGGCGCTTCATCCAGGAATCCGCGCTGGTGCGGCTGCGCAACCGCGTCGGCAACCCGGAGCTGATCCCCATGCACCGGCTGGACCGGGCGACGGCCGGGATCCTGCTCTTCTCCACCAACCCGGAGACCCGCGGCGCCTACCAGACGCTCTTCGAGCGCCGCGAGATCACCAAGACCTACGAGGCGGTTTCGGCGCTCGAGCAGGTGGCGGGGCGCCCGGCCGGCGAGGTGCTGGGCACCGGCGGGCTGGGCGGCAGCGCGGAGGAGCGCAGCGGCAACGCGGTGGACGGCACGGCGGGCCCGGGCAACCACCTGCTCACGGAGGCCGAACTGCGCGGCCGCCTCGAGGCGCTGGGCCGGGAGCCGCTGGTGTACCGGAACCGGATGAGCAAGATCAAGGGGCAGCTGCGCTCGCTGGTCGAGGAGGGCGAACCGAACGCCGAATCCCTGATCGAGCTGTTGGGCACCGGGACCTCGGCCGGGCACTTTGCCGGGGTTCCGGTGGCCAAGTTCAGGCTGAGCCCGCACTCTGGCAAGACCCACCAGCTGCGCGTGCACCTGGCGGCCCTGGGACTCGGGATCCTCAACGACCCCTTCTACCCGACGTTGCTGGACCTGGCGGCGGATGACTACGCGCGCCCGCTGCAACTGCTGGCCCGCAGCATTTCCTTCATCGATCCGCTCTCCGGGATTCCGGTGAGCTACACCTCGGGGCTGGAGCTGGCCGAGTCCCCCGCCTGAGCGGCCGCGGCGGGGCACCCGCAGGGGCGCCTACAGGGGCGCCTACAGGGGCGCCTGCCGCGGCCATGGCGCAGCTCACCTTCGTGCCTCGGGCGTCAGGGCGTGGTAATCGGGCACCACGCCCGGGTTGTTCGGTACGCTGGAAGCCATCCGATGAGCCGGTGCGCCAAAGGCATCGCGGCGATGAAGGAGATGAAGATGAACAATTCCGATACCAGGACCTCCGCCGCGTCAAACAAATCGCAGGACCCGGCACCGTCCACCGGCAAGGACGAGCCGGCGACGACGCCCGAGGGGGCCGAGGCCGATCAGGCAAAGAAGCCCGCGGCACCCCAGGCAGCGAAAGCCGCCCCGGAGACCACAAACCACGCGCCGAAGGACGGCACCACAAACGACGCCGCTTCCCCGTCGCCGGGCCCGACCGACCTGGTCCGTGAATCCGGGAAGGCCGCACCCGCCGCACCGGCAGCACCGGCCAAGGCCAAGACCGATCGCGCAGGGAAGCCTCCGGCGCCCCCGGCAGCGAAAACCGCTCCGGACACCACAGACCACGCGCCGAAGGACGGCACCACAAACGACGCCGCTTCCCCGTCCCCGGGCCCGACCGACACGGTCCGGGAGTCCGGGAAGGCAGCACCGGCCGAGGCCCGGGAACAGCTCTCCCAGCGCATTGCCCACCCCGTGCCGCACCACTCCGTTCCGGAACCCGACAACGTCGAAGAAGTCCTCAAGAGCCCCGAGGGCACGGCTCCCGGCGAATCCCCGCTGCGCCACCTGACGGACAAGAAATCCTCGGCGGGACAGGATGCCACCGGCTCAGGCACCCAGGCGGTGTCCGGCGGTTTCACCGGACTGAACAACTGGCTCGATTCCCTGCCCGAGCCCAATTTGGAACGACTGGGCGACAGGATCTACGCGGCCCCCGCAACCTTCAAGAAGCGCTGGCACCGGTTCCGCATCGAGCGGGCCAAGGCCGCCGAGCTCAAGGAACAGGAGCGGCTGCTCGAGGTCGCCCGGGCCGAGGCGAAGGCGGAAGCCGCCAAGCGCGAAGCCACGCGCCTTGCACACCAGGCCAAGCTGGATGCCGCTGCCAGGCAGGCCGCCGACGCACGGATCGCCGCCCAGGCGCAGGCCGATGCCCGTGCCGCGGCCGCCGAGGAGGCGCGGTTGCTTGCCTTGGACCTGTCCCCCTCCGATTCCCCCGTGGACGGCGAACCCGAATTGCATGCCGGGAACCTGCTTTCCACACCGGCCGACGACTGGGACCCAGCCGATCACGACGCCCCCGGCGAAGGCCTCGTGGCTGCCGGCTCCGGGACCACGGTGGCCTCCACCCCGGCCCCGCCGATGGATCCGGAACAGCTGGCCGCGCTGGTGGCGAGCGCCAAGGCGGCCATAGACCACCAACAGACGGCGGCCGAGGAACCGGTCTACGTGGCCCCCTATGTGCTGCCCGAGACCGGCCCCAACCCGGCCGAGGAACCGGCGGACGTGCGCCGCCGGATACTCGGCAGCGGTGCCGCGTTGGCGGCGGCCGTGGTGTCCCTGGCCACCCTGGAAACCTTGTCCTCCGGGACGGTCGAGTCGCTGGGCTCCAACCACTCGCTGCTGTCCCTGGCACCCACCGCGCACCTGCTCTGGCCCGTCATCTTCGTCTGGGCCTTGCTGGGTGCCGCCTACTCGTGGGCACCCTCGCAACGCTCCGCGGTGCGCCAACGCGCGGTGGGCCATCGGTTCGCCCTGGCGTGCGCGGGCAACGTGCTGTGGATGCTCAGCGTCCTGAACGACTGGCTTTTCCCCGCCTTCGGCTTCGCCGCGGCCAGCTGCTGGTTCCTGTACACCGCCGTGCGCGGGTTGAACCTCAAGACCGCCCGCACCCCGCGCGAACGCATGCTCACCGACGCACCCGTCAGCCTCATGACCGGATTCAGCATGGTCGTGCTGGTGTCCACCTTCATGAACATGCTGGCGTCCTGGGGTGCCGGCGGAGCGGGCATCTGGATCGCCACTCTCCTGGTGCCGGCCCTGGGCTACGTCGCGACGAGCCTGTCCATGACCGAACGCGGGCGCATCATCATGGCGATCGGTTTCGGCTGGGGCATGTTCTGGCTGCTCGTGCCGCGGGTGCTGGGGGCCAACAATTCCATTTGGGTGGCCATCCTTGCAGGCATGGCAGGGTTCGTGGTGCTGCTGGCAACCGAGAACCGGCGCTACCAGATCCACCACGCCGAGCACCGCGCCGCGCGCGGCAAGACGACGGACTTCTCCTAGCCGGCGGTTTCCCGCTGCGCGCCTAGCGCCGCAGCGTGATCCAGCGTCCGCGGGTGCGGCGCAGCACCACCAGCTTTTCGGTCAGCCCCACCTTTTCCACCGCCGCGCGCATGGCCGCGGCCGAGGCGATGGCGCGGGCATCGGGGTTCCCGTCCTCCTCCACCGTGTAGCGCACGGTGATCCGCGGAACCCCGGCAACGACGTCCAGCTGGTTCGCATCCACATGGTGGGCGGCGGCCAAGGAGCCCACGGCGGTATCCATGACGGCTTCGGGGGCGTTCCCGGGCCGAAGCCCCATGATGTTCAACTGGGCGCGATAGGAAGGCATGGAAACCAGCCTAGTGCGTGCCCCCGACGCACCTTCACCTCGTCACCGCCCCGGCGAGGGCCGGTCCTCCCAGCGCGCGGAAGTGGCACACTGTATGCCATGAGTGCACCAACAGAATTCATGCAGTGGCGCCGCATGCGCGAAGAAGGCCTGGCGGTCCCGTTCGGGTGGCTATCGCTGAGCAGCTACCAGTGGCTGCCCGAGTCCCCGGGTCCGCTGGACCTGGTGCCCGGAAGCTGGAGCGCCGATGCCGTCGCGGCGAGGGCCACCTTCGAAGCAGCGGACTCCGTCACGACCCCGGACGGCGACCCGGTGCTCGGGCCGCTGGAGAGGTCCCTGCACGAGGACGAGTCGATGCATTTCATCCGCCACGGCGACACCCTGGTGGAGCTGGGCGTGCGCGGGGGCAGGTACATGATCCGCACACGCGAGCGCACCCATCCCCGGCTGAGGGCCTTCACCGGGGTGCCGGTCTTCGACTACGACCCGGCCTTCATCGTTCCCGGGCGCTACACCGCCTTCCACGCCCCGCGGGTCGTTCCGATCGACAGCTTCCGCGCCGACACCAAGCTCAAGGCCGAACTGATCGGCGACGTCGAATTCGAGCTGGCCGGGCACCCTGCCCGGCTGGCGGCGACCCAGAATGTCGACGGTTCCCTCACCCTGACCTTCCGGGACAAGACCAACGGGGTGCAGACCGCTCCTTGGCGCTTCGTCGCGGTCAAGGCACCGGGGCCCGACGGCACCGTCAGCATTGATTTCAACCGCACGCTGAACTATCCCATGGCGTTCTCGCCGCATGCGGTGTGCCCCGCCCCGGTCCCGGGCAACCAGCTCGAGGTCCCGGTGCGCGCCGGGGAGCTGCTGCCCCACTGAGCCCCGGGAACGGGCGCTGCGGTAGCTGCCACGCTACCTACTTCGGTCCCATGCGGATGGCGCCGTCCAGGCGGATTGTTTCCCCGTTGAGCATCTGGTTGGCCACGATGTGCGCCACCAGGGCCGCATACTCGGCTGGCTTGCCCAGCCGTGCCGGGTGCGGCACCTGGGCGCCCAGGGAAGCCTGCGCCTCGGCGGAGAGCGAGGCCATCATCGGGGTCTCGAAGATGCCCGGGGCAATGGTCATGACCCGGATGTAGTGGCGGGCAAGTTCGCGGGCCAGCGGCAGCGTCATGGCGGCCACCGCGCCCTTGGAGGCGGCGTAGGCGGGCTGGCCGATCTGCCCGTCGAAGGCCGCGACCGATGCGGTGTTGACGATGACCCCGCGCTCGGAGGTGCCGGTGTCCGGATCGACTGCCGGGTAGGTGGCAGCCATGGCCTCGGCCGCCAGGCGGACCACGTTGAAGGTGCCGGTGAGGTTGATGGCGATGACCTTCTCAAAATTGGCCAGCGGCAGCACTCCCTCGCGTCCCAGCACCTTGCCCGGGGTGGCGACCCCGGCGCAGTTGACCACGATGCGCAGGGGGCCGAGTTCGCCGGCCACGGCAATGGCGGCCTTGACCTGATCTTCGTCGGTGACGTCGGCGGCCACGAACCTGGCCCGCTCCCCCAGCGCGGCCGCGACCGCGTCTCCCTTCGCGGAGGCCAGGTCAACCAGCACCACGTGGGCGCCCGCGTCGTAAAGCACCCGTGCGGTGGCGGCCCCGAGGCCCGAGGCGCCCCCGGTGACCAGTGCGACTGAGTCGGTGATGAGCATGGTGTGGTTCCCTTCGTCGGTGGTACTGCGCCGGTCCCTCGATTGGGTTAGTGGCCATTAACTCACTACAGACTAGACCGGGAAGCCCCAAGACAGAAGGGGGGCACCGCACCTTGCCCGGGGCAACCCGGGAAGTAGACTGCAGCCATGGGCCGCTTCATCTTGGTTTCCACCAGGGAACACGACCTGGCCGCATCCGACGAGGTGCGCGGGGTCCTGGCCGCCGGCGGGCTGGCAGCCGATGCGTTGCGCGTCATCCGGCTGGACCGCGCACCCCTCGGCCCCATTGGCGCCCTGGGACTGGAGGACTGCCCGGGCATCATCTTGGGCGGCAGCCCCTTCAACGCCTCGGACCACCCCTCGCTGAAATCCCCGACGCAGCAGCGCTGCGAGTCCGACCTGTCCGGGTTGCTCGACGTGCTGGTGGAGGAGGACTTCCCGTTCCTGGGTGCCTGCTACGGCGTTGGCACCCTCGGCACCCACCAGGGCGGGAGAATCGATACGCACTTCGGCGAGCCCGTGGGCACCTCGCGCATCCGGCTCACCGCTCAGGGCCGCAGCGATCCGCTGCTGGCCGGGCTGCCCCAGGAATTCGATGCCTTTGTGGGCCACAAGGAGGCAGTCTCCGTGCTTCCGGAAACGGCGGTGCTGCTGGCGGATTCGGCGGCCTGCCCCGTGCAGATGTTTCGGGTCAAGACGAACCTCTACGCCACCCAGTTCCATCCCGAGCTCGACCCGGCCGGGCTGGCCCAGCGCATCCTGATCTACCGCGACGCCGGCTATTTCCCACCGCACGATGCCCAGCGGCTGCACGACGAGGCCCTGGCCGCGCAGGTGGAGTGGCCGGCGCTGATCCTGCGCAACTTCGTGCGGCGCTACGGGCCGTCGCGCTAGAAGATCCCGCGCCCGGCGTCGAGCCTGGCGACGTAGTCGGCGATCTTCTTCCGCCGTGTCTCGGCCCCCTTGACGGCATGCAGCCGGTAATAGATGGCGTAGCGCTCCGTGGCGCTGAGCGTTTCAAGCTTTTGAAGCGCCAGCGGGTGCCCGGCGAGCGACTCGAGGAAATCCTCGGGCAGTGTCGCGGTGGCCTGCCCCTCGTAGGCGGCGTCCCAGCGCCCGTCGGCCTTGGCCGCATCCACCGCGGCGATCCCGGAGGGCGCCATCAACCCCAGCCCGGCAAGCCGCTCCACGTTTGCCACGTTCCTGGTCGACCACTTGCTGCGCGCGGTGCGCGGGGTGAACCGGTTGTAGTGGGTGTGCTCGTCGCGGGCGCTGCGCTGGCCGTCGATCCAGCCAAAGCACAGGGCCTCGTCCACGGCCTGGGCGTAAGTGAGTTCGGTGGTGGTTCCGCCCTTCTTGTGCAGCACCAGGCGCACGCCCGGATGGCTGTCGTGGTGCTCGTCCAGCCAGGCCCGCCACGCGGCGGCATCGGGCAGCAACAGTTCTTCCAGGAGGATTGCCATGGACTCATCATTCCACCCCCGGAGGGGGACACCCGGCGAAGGCCTTGTGGCAAAAGTGGCTATATTGCTAGCATCCGTTACATGGCACCAAGCAAGGACGAACACAGCGACAAGATCCAATTCAATGTCTATCTTCCGGCACCCTTGGTCCGCCGCGTGAAGCACGCCGCCATCGATGACGGCAGCAGCCTCTCGGCCTTTGTGGAAAAGGCACTGGCCGAATACCTGGAGCGACGCTGATGTTGCGTGTCCGCCCCGTGGTGAACACCGCGCATGCCGCGGCTTGGGCCGAGCTGCTCCTGGCCCTGGGCCTTGCGGAGTTGCGGCACGACACCGCCGGGGAGCGGTGCTTTGCCGCCGCTTCGGGACGGGTGGTCATCCGCCCGGCACAGGCTTTCGCCATCGATCTGGGCTTCGAGGTGCGCGACCTGGAGAAGTTTGCGCAGTGGACCCGCAGCGACGGCACCGAGGTGCTGCTGCGCCGCGCGGAAGCCGGACCCATCGGGCACATCACCGCCGATGACGGGCTGGAGTTCACTGCCACCCCGGTCGATGCGAATGTCACGGCCGGATCGGGTCCGGCACCTGCGGGATCGCTCGGCGTGCTGGCGGTGTGGAACACCCCTGACGTCACGGGCTCCGCGCAGACGCTGCGGAACATCGGCGCGGTTCAATCCCCCGGCGGCCCGGGAGCCCCCGGCGCACATTTCAGGGCCAAACATGGCGGTTACGTAGAGGTCCGTGCCGCCGGCACCGCCGGGGTCGACCTCGAGTTTGGCATCCACGGCGATGCCGGGGAACTGGCCGCGCGGTTGGCCGCGGCCGGGCTTGACTCCCGGTTCGCCGCGGGAGCACACGGCAGGACACTGTTGGTGCCGCACCCCGACGGCGGGGACCTGCGGATCACCGAACGCCACCACCCTGCGGACGGCCGGGCGCCGCGGGAATAGCCCGGGCGGTGCACCGGTTGCCACCGGGCATGAGCAAACTCTTCACACCGGTCCAACTGGCCGCACCCGAGGGCCCGGGCCTGACGCTTCGCAACCGCACGGTGCTGGCGCCCATGTGCCAGTACTCGGTCACCAGCCTCGACGGCGTACCGCATGCCTGGCACCTGGCCCACCTGGGCGCCCGCGCCGCCGGGGGCTTCGGGCTGGTCTTCACCGAGGCCGTCGCCGTCACCGCGCAGGGCCGCATCAGCGACCGGGACGCGGGCATCTGGAACGACACCCAGGCACGGGCCTGGGCACCCGTCGTCGACTTCATCCATTCCCAGGGCGCGGCAGCGGGCATCCAGCTGGCACACGCCGGCGCCAAGGCCTCGACCCACGCCTGGCTGCCGGAGGCCGCCGCCGCCGGACGGGTCGGAAGCCTGGGGGCCCGGGACGGCGGGTGGGAAACCACCGGTCCCTCGGAAACCGAGGCCTTCGGGCTCGACTCCCCCGTCGCCATGACCGGCGAGCAGATCGCCGCCTCGATCCGCGACTGGGCCGATGCGGCGCGGCGTGCCGACGCCGCGGGGTTCGACGTCGTCCAGATCCACGGCGCCCACGGCTACCTGATCCACCAGTTCCTCTCCCCGCTGACCAACACCCGCACGGACGAGTACGGCGGCAGCTTCGAGAACCGCACCCGCTACGCGCGCGAGGTGATCACCGCTGTGCGTGCCGCCTGGCCGGCGCACAAGCCGCTTGCCATCCGCTTCTCCGGGGACGACTGGGTCGAGGGCGGGTGGAGGATCGAGGACACCGTGCGCTTCGCCACCGAGGCCTTCGAGCTGGGCGTCACCGCCTTCGACCTCTCCAGTGCCGGGATCGGCAGGTACCACGGACCCAGCGGCCCGGGCTTCCAGGTGCCGCTGGCCACAGCCGTGAAGCGGGCGGTTCCGGGGGCTTTCGTGAGTGCCGTGGGCATGATCAACGACCCCTCCCAGGCCGAGCAGGTGCTGGTCACCGGGGCGGCCGACGGGGTGTCGATCGGCCGCGCGGCACTGAAGAACCCGAACTGGCCGGCGGTTGCCGCCGCCGAACTGGGTGCTCCGCGCGAACAGGTGCCCTTCGCCGCGCAATACTGGCGCGCCCACTGGTAGGCACTTTTGCCCGGGCTCTTCCGCCGGCCTCGCGATCCGGCGGGGTAGGCGACTAATACCCCCGTTGCCCGCCCGTGCAAAAAGGTGCGGGCCGTCCGAGGGGGATCCCGGATGGCCCGCACCTTTTGCGGGGGTGTTGCGCTGCTCGTGCCCGGTGGTTAGCCGCGCAGGTCCTTGCCCGCGGACTCGGGCATCTTGTAGATGGTGAGCGCGCTGACGAGCAGCAGGACGATGGAGTAGACGGCGAAGACCGTGCCCCCGGTGGGGATTCCGAACCAGGCGTTGAACCCGGCCTGCAGGAAGGCAGCGGTGCCGCCGAAGGCCGCCACGGCGATGGCGTAGGGGATGGCCACGCCGATGGTGCGGATCGCGGTGGGGAACAGTTCGGCGTAGACGGCCGGAACGATCGAGGCGGAGGCGGCGATGAAGATGAGCATCACCGACATGGCGATGAACAGTTGCCAGGCTTCGCCGCGCACCAGGGAGGACATCGGGAACTGCAGGGCCGCGGCACCCAGTGCCGAGATCAGCAGGACCGGGCGGCGGCCGATGCGGTCCGAAAGCTTGCCCCAGAACGGCAGGGCCGTCATGAACACCAGGTTGGCGGCGACGCCGGTCCACAGTGCGGTGGCCGGATCCATCTTCAGGTTGGCGATGGCGTAGGCGGGGGTGGAGACGGACCAGATGTAGTAAACGACGGTCAACCCGACGGTCAGGCCGATTACCCGCAGCGACTGGCGCCAGTTGGCCATGATCTGCGAGAACACCGAGGGACCCTTGTTGCCTGCCGCGGCCTTGGCCGACTTCTGCTCCTCGAACTGCTCGGTTTCCTTCAGGCGCGAGCGCATGATCAGGGTGTACAGGCCCATCAGCGCACCGACGGCGAACGGGATGCGCCAGCCGAAGGCACCCATCTGTTCCTTGGTCAGCACCACGGTCAGGATCGCGCCGAGCAGCGTGCCGGCGACGATGCCGGCGGTGCCGGAGAAGTACATCAGCGTGGAGTAGAACCCGCGCTTCGGGGCCGGGGCCACCTCGGCGAGGTAGGTCTGTGCGCTGGGCATCTCGCCGCCGTGCGCCAGGCCCTGCAGCAGGCGGGCCACCAGCAGGATCAGCGAGGCGCCGGCGCCGATGCTGGCGAAGGTCGGGGTGATCGCGATGATCAGCGAACCGACCGAGGCCAGGCCCACGGCCATGGTCATGGCCGCCTTGCGGCCGACCTTGTCACCGATCAGGCCGAAGAAGGCACCGCCGAAGGGGCGGGCGACGAAGCCGACGGCGAAGATCGCCATGGTGGCCAGGAACGCGGAGGTCGGGTCGGCCTTGGAGAAGAGCTGGCCGGAAATGAAGGAGGCAAACGTGGCGTAGATGGCCCAGTCGAACCATTCCACGGCATTGCCCGCGCCAATGCCCAGCAGGGTCTTGAGGGTGGACTGGCCGGGTGCCCCGTGCGGGGTCCGTTCGGTGCTCTGGGTGGTGCCGGCCGGGGCCAGCGGTGCCTTGATGCTCATGGGAGTTGGGTCCTGGATCTGTGTGGGAGAGGGGGAATCAGCGAGTTGCGAGGGAAGCGAGCCCGGCGGTGGCCGGCTGCGTGCAGGGCGCGGTACCGCGGCCCCACACCGAATCATCAAAACGTGCGTGCGGGGAGTGGCTGTGTCCGGCCGCCGCGGCCTCCGGACCGGGAGCCGGTGTGGCGCGCTCGCGGTGCAGCGCGTGGCGCGGGCGGACGATCTCCGGTTCACGTTCGCGTGCGTCCTGCGGGATTGCTTTGCTGTCGTCCATGCCCTGCTGCCTCCGTCCTGGATTCCCCGGCCCTCCGATTGGTGAGCCATGTCACTATCGATCGTGAGGCACGGCCGGGATAATGGAGGAAGATTCACGGATATTTGCACAAGGTGGCCTTCAAACCACGATTCCGTGCACGCGATGAAAAAGGGGTCCCCATGGAACTGCCGGTCGAGGACCTGCAGCTGGTCAACGCGCTGCAAATCGCGCCGCGGGCCAGCTGGGCCGAGCTGGGGGCGGTCCTCGGGCGCCACCCGGCGACGCTCTCCGCCCGCTGGTCCCGGCTGCGCGAGGACCGCATGGCCTGGATCCTGGGACACCTGGGCGGCCACCCCGAGCAGCATTGCACCGCGTTCATCGACGTCGTGGCCGATCCGGCGTTGGTTGACCAGGCGCGCGTCGACCTCTGCGCCATCCCGGAGTTGCTTACCGTCGACGACGCGACCAGCAGTGCCGACTTCCGGCTCACCTGCCTGGCCGCGGACTGGCTGACCATGGCCCGCGAGGTGCTGCCGCGCATCAAGGCCGCACGCGGCGTCCAGCGCACCAAGGTCTCGCTGTGCACCAAGCTCTATGCCACCGGCAATGTGTGGCGGCTCGATGTCCTCGCCCCCGTGCAGCAGGCCCAGCTGCAGCGTCTGGCCCAACCACGGGTGGCGCAGCCAACCCTGATCCCCGCCACCTTTTGGCCCATGCTGCGGGTGCTGATGCGCGACGGACGCGCCACCGCCTCGGAAATCGCCCAGGCCACCGGTCAGCACCCCTCCACCACGGGCCGGGCGCTGCGGACCGCGCTGGAGACCGGCATGGTGACGCTGCGCTGCGAGCTGGCGAGCCACTACACGGGTTACCCGCTGACGGTGCAGTGGTTCGCGAAGGTCCCTGCGGGCACGGCGGACGACGTGGCCGCGTTCCTGATGGAACATCGGACCCTGCGGCTCTGCGCCTCGACGACGGGGGCGGCGAACATGACGTTCATGATGCAATTGCGCACCGCGGCGGACATCGCCGACCTCGAAGCCAGGCTGGCCGCCCGGGTCCCCGGTGTCGACATCATCGAGGCGTGCGTGGGCGTGCATTCCTTCAAGCGCATGGGCTGGATGCTGGATCCGGAGGGGCGTCCCACCGGGGAGGTCGTCGCCTGAACCGCGAATGACGCCACAAACGACGATTCCCCTGCGGCTTCCCGCAACGGGGAACGGCAGGGGAATCGTGTCACGGAAACCGGGTGACGGGTCCTAGTGCGCGTGTTCCTCGACCGTCGCCGCGGCGGGCGCCTTTGCCTTGGTCAGGAAGAGGGCAATGACGACCATGCCGGCGGCGCAGATCGAGGCCACCGTGAATCCGGCGGAGAACCCGTTGATCTGCGCCTGGATCGGGTCGATCCCGGCTGCGTCGCCGGCGGCGATGCGGGAGGCCAGGACGCCGACCAGCAACGCGGTGCCGGCCGCGCCGCCGAGCTGCTGCAGGGTGGAGAGCACGGCGGAACCGTGGGAGTGCAGGGAATGCGGCAGCGGGTTCAGTGCCGTGGTGAACGCCGGGGTGAAGATCAGCGCCAGCGCCAGCGACATGGTCAGGTGCAACCCGATGATCACGCCGATCTCGGTCTCGGCACCCAGCAGGCGCGAATAGCCAAAGAGCACCAGCGTCAGGATCACGGTGCCTGGGATCATCAGCGGGCGCGGGCCCACCTTGTCGAAGATGCGCCCCACGAAGGGTGCCAGCAGGCCCATGAGCAGCCCGCCGGGCAGCAGCATCAGCCCGGTGGACAAGGTGTCGAGCCCGCGCACGTTCTGCAGGTACAGGGGCAGCAGGATGATGACGCCGAAGAGCGCAACCATGGCCAGCACCATCAGCGAAAGGGACAGCGTGAACGGGCGGTAGTTGAAGGTGCGCAGGTCCAGCAGGGCGTGGTTCTTCTTCTGCAGGCGCAGCTGCAGCATCGTGAAGGTCACCAACGCCATCACGGCGATGACAAGGATGCCCAGCGTCTGCGCATCCAGCCCGTTGGCCGAGAGCCGGCTGAGACCGAAGACCAGCCCGCCAAAGGCGGGGATGGACAGGATCACCGAGGGTATCGACAGCGGCATGGTGGAGGCCTCGGCGGTCTTGTTCAACCGCGGGGCGCCAATGAACAGCGCGGCCAGTGCGATGGGGGCCACGATCAGGAACATGAATCGCCAGTTCAGGAACTGCAGGATCAGGCCCGAGATGGTCGGGCCGATGGCCGGTGCCACGGAAATCACGATCGACACGTTGCCCATGATGATCCCGCGGCGTTCGGCGGGCACCAGGTCAAGGATCGTGGTCATCAGCAGCGGCATCATGATCGCGGTTCCGGAGGCCTGGATGACGCGGGCGACCAGCAACAGCTCGAAGCCGGGGGCCGCCGCGGCAAGCAGAGTGCCCAGCGAGAACAGCCCCATGGCCAGCATGAACACCCCGCGGGTGCTGAAGCGCTGAAGCAGGAAACCGGTGGCCGGGATGACCACGGCCAGGGTGAGCATGAAGATCGTCGCAAGCCACTGGATGGCTTCCTCGCTGACCTGGAACTCGTGCATGAGGACCGGCAGCGCCACGTTCATGATGGTTTCGTTGAGGATCACCACGAAGGCGGAAACGATCAGCACCGTGATGGTGGCCAGGTCCTTGGGGTTGAGTTTGGTGCTGGTCTCGGTCACGGGTAGTGGCCTCTTCCATGAAAAGTGGTGGGTGGGCTTTTGCGGAACATTTCATTCTAGCGTCGGGGGGCTCCGGTTGATTCCCGAAAACGAAAAACATGCCGGGAATAACACAACACGGTCCGCGACGTGGCCCGCCGGCCCACGGATGGTCCAAGATGGGAACATGAACGTTCGCACTCCGGATCCCTATCCCGGCTGGCTGTCCGACGAGGACCTCTACGAGGCCCGTGCCCGGCTGCCCATGCTCTACATCGAAGCCATCCCGGTTCGCCTGGATCCGCTCGGCTACGTCACGGAGATCGGCCTGCTGCTCACCGCCGATCCCGAGGGCCGGATGCTGCGCACCTTCGTCTCCGGCCGGGTGATGTACCGGGAGACCATCCGCGCTGCGCTGACCCGCCACATCGAGAAGGACCTGGGTCCCATGGCCATGCCGCAGCTGCCGCCATGCCCTGCCCCCTTCACCGTGGCCGAGTACTTCCCCTCCCCCTCGGAGACCGGGTTGACCGACGAACGGCAGCACGCCGTGGCGCTGGCCTACATCGTGCCGGTGCGCGGGGAATGCTCCCCGCGCCAGGACGCCCTGGAACTGACGTGGCTGACGCCCGAGGAGGCGCTGAGCCCGAACATCCAGGAGGAGTTCGCCGGGGGCCGCGAAAACCTGGTCCGCCAGGCCCTCGCCCACGTCGGCTACGTCCGCTAAAGACGCCGGGAAGCGCCGGCCCCTCGTGTGGGTTTTAGCGGGCCGACCGGCCGGTTAGGCGGGCCGCAAGGGCCGGCGCACCTTCCCCGGAAAGCTCGGAAACGACAACCGGGCGCCCCGCCATGGCCATGAGCAGGGCCTCCCCGGTGCCGGAGACCAGCGGACCCTTGCCATGGGACCAGTCAAGGTCCGTCGCGGCCAGCCTCAATCCGCGGATCCACCGCCAAGGCGCCAGCCGCGGATTGCCCGGAGTCGTCTCCAGGACCCGATGCAACCGTTGCGCGGGGATCTCCCGTGGCAGGCCCAGGGACCGCCGAATGTCCTGGTGGTGGATCATGCCGTCGACCAGGCCGATCCTGCCGCCGATCCCCGCGGCCAGGCCGCGGGGACGGGTGTGCGCCCGAAACGTCTCGAGCAGTTCGGCCGTCGAGAGGCCGCGCATCTCGTCGACTCCGACCTGGTTGGCCTTCACCAGCCGGCCCTTGGCGAAACGGCGCACCAACCCCAAGGTGTCGAGGGAGTCGTAGGAGATCACGTGCGCCACGACGTCCCGCACGCGCCAGCCCTCGCACAGCGACGGGGCCTCCCACTGCCCGGCGTCCAGGGTTCCCAGGAAGTCGGCGAGGTCCGTGCGTTCGGCCTGGGCCAGATCCATGTCGTTCATGCCCCAATCCTTGCACGTCAAAGTCGTGTCCTAGGGGGCTGCGGGCAGGCGACGCCGGAACCATGAGCCGAAGAGGGATCCGAGCAGCACCACCGAAACGCCGACCGCGGCGCCGATGACGGTCTCCAGGGCCCGGTCGTAGAGCAGCCCGTCCGTCACGCCGGACCCGATGGATACGCCCACCAGGGCCAGCGGGGTCACAAAGATCTGTGCAATGAAGTAATTGCGCGCGATGAACAGTTCGGCGAAGACCTGCAGCAGCCCGATCAAGATCAGCAGCACCCAGACCGGTGGCGCGAAGGCGATGATCGCGGCCATGAGCACGAGGCCGGTCAGGGTGCCAAGGATACGGTGGATGCCCCTGCGCACCCGATGCCGGGTGGTGTGCCCGACCAAGGGGACCACCGCGGCCACCATCGCCCAGTAGCTGTGCCCCGTCGACAACGCGGGCGCCAACAAGGTGGCAATGGACCCGGCGGCCCCGGCGGCCAGCAGGTAAAAGAATGCCTCCCACCAGATGGCTGTGCGCACCGTTGCGGACAGGGCCGCCGGCCGAACACGTTCCCCCCAGCCCGCGCTGCGGGGGAAGGCCATCCCGGAGAACCCGATGGCGATGGACAGCACCACCGCAGCCGACGCCGCGACCATGGATTCGCCGGCCGGTGGCTGGCTTGGCATGGAGGCAATCGCCGCGAAGGCGAAGATGTGGAAAAGGGAGCCGCCCGGCCGCAGCTGCAGGAAGGACGTGACGACGGCGCACACCCCGGAGACCACGGTGGTCAGGACAACGATCGTCCACGCGCTGCGCACCGGGTCCGAGTGGTCGACCAGGAAATTGGAGGCGAGCACCGCCAGCGCGATGACCACCAGGAACAGGGCGCCTGCCTTGGCCTGGGCAACCAACCTATTGAGGTATCCGGGCACGCGTCCGTAGACGCCGGTGAAGGCGCCAAAAATCACGAAGATCATCAGGTCCAGCCGGTCCATGGCCAGCAGCGCGAAAAGCGGCACGAACACGCCGATGCCCGTGCGCAAGGCAATCCAGTGGTCGTTGTGTGCCGGCCCCAGGGTCAGCAGGTCCTCAAATTTCTTACCCATGCGTTTGCTTCGTCGCCGCTCTCTTGGTTCGTTGTCTTGATGCACCTACTGTCAAACGCTACGCGCCCGGCGCGCGCCATGGTGTCACTTGTGAGCGAGCAAATAGCCAGGGGTGAGCGATGGCACGCGGGTATTTTTCCCGCCCTGCCGGGGCATGCGGCACACTAGGTAGGTGCAGAACGATTCTTTTGATGCCACCGCTCCCCATCCGCGCCAGGCCGAGTTCTCCTTTGAGCTCGGCACCCGGCTGACACGTCCCGACGGGTCGGCATCCAACGGACGCACGGGCGTGATCACCACCCCGCACGGGGAAATCAAGACCCCTGCCTTCATTGCCGTGGGCACCAAGGCGACGGTCAAGGCCCTGCTGCCCGAATCCGTGGCAGAGCTCGGCGCGCAGGCCGTGCTGGCCAACGCCTACCACCTCTACCTGCAGCCGGGCCCCGACATCCTTGACGCGGCCGGCGGGCTGGGCAGGTTCATGAACTGGTCCGGGCCCACCTTCACCGACTCCGGCGGATTCCAGGTCATGAGCCTGGGCTCGGGGTTCAAGAAGGTCATCGACATGAAGTCGGTGGACCAGTCCGGCCCCGACGACGCAGTGGCCCCGGGCAAGGAACGCCTGGCCAACGTGGACGACGACGGCGTCTGGTTCAAGAGCCACATCGATGGCAACAAGCACCGCTTCAGCCCCGAGGTGTCGATGAACGTGCAGCACAAGATCGGCGCCGACATCATGTTCGCCTTCGACGAGCTGACCACGCTGCAGAACTCCCGCGGCTACCAGGTCGAGTCCCTCGAGCGCACCCGGCTCTGGGCCGAGCGTTGCGTCAAGGAGCACTTCAACCTCACCGACGAACGCGTCGGCAAGGAGTACCAGGCGCTCTTCGGCGTGATCCAGGGCGCCCAGTACGAGGACCTGCGCCGCCAGGCCTGCCGGGACCTCGGTGCCATGGCCTTTGACGGCTTCGGCATCGGCGGTGCGCTGGAGAAGGAAAACCTGGGCACCATCGTGGGTTGGTGCGCGCAGGAGCTTCCGGAAAACAAGCCGCGCCACCTGCTGGGGATTTCCGAGCCCGACGACCTCTTCACGGCCATCGAGAACGGCGCGGACACCTTCGACTGCGTTTCCCCCACCCGCGTTGCCCGCAACTCCGCGTTCTACACGCCCTACGGCCGCTTCAACCTCTCGGGCCAGCGCTACAAGACGGACTTCACTCCCCTGTCCGACGAGTGCGACTGCTACACCTGCCAGCACTACACGCGCGCCTACATCCACCACCTTTTCAAGGCCAAGGAACTTCTGAGCCACACGCTGATCTCGATCCACAACGAGCGCTTCGTGGTGAAGATGGTTGACGACGCCCGCCTGGCCATCGAGGACGGCACCTTCCACGAGCTCAAGGAGATGGTCATGTCCCGCTATTACGCCGGTGCCCCGGACCCGCAGGGACTGGAAACAGTCTCCCTCTGATCCGCGGAAACGGTCCTAGCCCGCGGCGGCGCCCTTCCTCGGCCGCAGCCTGCGGATGCCGATAAACAGCAGCACGGCCAGGCCCACCGCGGCCACCAGCACCAGCACGGGCAGGGCAATGGCCAGCAGGCTCAATCCCAGCGATGCCCCGTCCTCCGCCGTGCTCACCACCGGGGCCGCGACCCCGGCGGTGCCCAGGTTCAACAGCGGCCTCGACCCGGACTTGAGCAGGTGGAAGACCAGTGCGATCCCCGCACCAATGAGCAGCGGCATCCACTGGGCCGAGCCAAAGGTGTTCCCGGGATCGGTCACCGCCACGGTTTCGGCCCCGACACCGGAGGCAAAGACGAGCCCTCCGGAGGCCGGGCGCACCACCGTCTGCAGCGCGTCGTTGACCGAGTCAACGACCGGAATCTTGTCGGCGACGACCTCGATGACCAGCAACACCGCAAGGATGCCCAGGGCCCAGCCGTTGGAAAGCCAGCCCCAGCCCTCGGGCAGCGCCACCCATGAGGTGAAGCGGTTGAGCAGCCCCAGCACCAGCAAGGGAATATATGCGTTCAGGCCCGCGGCCGAGCTCAGCCCGGCGGCCGTGAGTAGTTCCATGTGCCCAGACTAGGCGCAGTCGCGGTGCATGCGCCGCAATGTGCCGGGGGTGTTTTTGCCGGTGGTTCGCCGGCGCGGAGAACCACCGCTCGAATAGAGGGCCGTCGAGGTTCCGACGGCCCGGTCAAAGGAAGAAGCGGCGGCCTTCGCCCGTCGGCCGAAGGGCCGCCGTCCCCGTAATTCGTGGCGTGGATTGCCTATGCGGCGGTTCCCGCCACCGGAGCCTGCACCTCGTAGCTGGGCTCGCGGCGCTTGAACCAGCGGATGACCAGCGTGGTCACCGGAACGAAGATGAACTCCACCGCGGTCTTGTAAACGAAGCCGACCAGCACGTAGTTGATGAACGTGGGCATGTCGGTGATGCCGATGACGGTGGCTGCGATGGAGCAGAAGATCAGCGTGTCGGCGAATTCGCCAACCCCGGTCGAGCTCATCAGGCGGCCCACCAGGCCGCGTTCGCCGAAGCGTTCCTTCATCTTCACCAGGACCCAGGAGTTCAGGGTCTGGCCGACCAGGAAGCCCAGCAACGAGGCCAGGACAATGAGCCAGACCGGACCCAACGTGCGTTCGAGGGCCTCCTGCCCGTCGTACCATTCGGCCGCTGGCAGGTGGATCATGATCCAGAAGCAAAGGGTCGAGAAGGCCGCCAACGCGAAGGTCGTGACGATGGCCCGGCGGGCGACCTTAAAGCCGTAGACCTCGGAAATGACGTCACCGAGGATGTAGGCCAGCGGGAAAAGAAAGAATCCGCCGTCGGTGACGATGGGGCCGAAGGTGACACCTTTGGCCGCACCGACGTTGGAAAGGATGACCACGACGGCCATCAATGCCAGCACGGTGGAAAAGTAGGGGCTTCCCGCGGACGCAAAGATCGCGCGCGAGGCCTTCGGACGTTGTGTTGCTGAGGCGGTGTTTTCGCCCATGGTGATTCCCAATCGAAGAAGTGGTTCGCCAAGCCGGTCCCGGGGCAACGTTTTCCGCAGCGATCGACGCATGGGCGGAAATCGGGGCCGTGGGGACCACTCGCTGTATTAGCACTTGAGGTTCAAGTATCCCATGTCTTACCCAGCCCTGTTTCGGCGGTTTCGCGCCCTCGGGGTCCGTTTGGGCGGCCGGGTTCCGCGATTCGCCTTGCGTGGCGCGGGAATCCATGTTTTGAACATGTTCAAAACTGGTTATGATGGAAACCGATGCCGAACGCGGAAGGGAGCGCAGTGAGGAAACCGACTGCCAAGAGCACCCATACCCGCCAGCTGTTGCTCGACACGGCCATGGGGCTCTTCGCCACCAAGGGGTTCACCGGAACCACGATGCGCTCAATCGCCACGGAATCCGGGCTTTCCCTGGGCAACGCCTACTACTATTTCGAATCCAAGGACGCCATCGTCCACGAGCTTTTCCGGGACCTGCTCGAGAAGCACCGCTCTGCCACGTGGCCGCTTTTGGTGCCGGGAAACAACTTGGAGATGAACCTTCGCATTTCCTTGGACAAGGCCCTGGAAATCATGACGCCGTTCCACGAGTTCGGACCTGCGTTTATCCGCACGGCCTTTGCCGGTTCAAACGCCGAGCTCGGCAACGTGCAGCGAGCCCTCGAACTCGGATTGTGGCGCCAGGTGGTGGCGGCCAGCAGGCCCCTTCCACCACTGGCCATCCGCATGGACCTGCCCCAGTTGCTTTGGTTGATCCAACGCGGCATCTTCCTGTTTTGGGCCTACGACACCTCCCCCGGGGCTGCGCGCAGCCACCGACTCATCAGGAACGTCGCCCCGGTGGTCGCGCGCCTGGTCGTGCTCTCGCGCATGCCTGTTGTCCGCAGCATTCTCGATGACGTGCTTTCACTGGTGCGCACCGCGTCCTGACCCTCGCCGGCCGCGAAATCGCGCCCTGCCGAAGAGACAATCCCGGATTCGCCGGCCGCAGGCGTAGAGTCGGAGAAGAAGCCTTGAGAGGGGCGCGAAAGCGCAACGGTCACCACAGATCAGCGCGCATTTTGTGTCCAGAGCCGCAAGTTCGTTGCCGTCATTGGGACAGGAGCCGCAAGATGCCATTCGAGTCCACAACCCTTCCGCCTTGGGTCCACTCCTTTGCCCTGCTTCGTGACCGCACGGTCGTCCGTGACGAATCGGGATGCCTGCACAGTCTCGCCGCAGACGGAAGCAACTACGAAATCACGTGCAGCTGGCCCACGCCCGAAGAGCTCTCCACGCTGGTGGGCGACCCGGGCCTCACTGCGCACCAGGGTCAAACCAGGTTGACATTCCTGGGCTCGCCCGACGAGGCGACCACTCGGGAACTTTCCTCGCAGGGTTGGAGCCTGAGCGATCGACGGGTCCTGCTTGTCGCCCTGGCCAACGATGTGGAGCAAGTGGCCTCGCTACCGGAAACGGCAACCCTCTTCGAAGCGCCCATGAACGACTACGACGTGGTTGAAGTCGCGGACTTCGACGCCCCGGCCGGCCGGGGCAGGATCCGCTTTGGCGAGGGATTTGCGATGTTGGGTGATCCGAGCATCACCACGACATCGAACACCGAACAGTTCCGCGCCGCGATCCTGGCAAACCTTGCTGCCACGGCGGCGGGCCAGGGCCTGCCGGTGCTTTTCCTGGTCACCAGCGCGGACACCGCCGCCGGAACGCGCGCCGACCGCGCCGCCGGCTGGTCCAATGCGACGCAGCTGACCACCTTCACCAAGGCATAGCCGCAATACATGGAGCCTGGAGAGGCCGGGCCCTATCCGCGAGTGTGAGCGTGAGAGGGAAACCACCCTAAAATGAATGCATGACTTCTGCCTCCACCGGGATCCGTCCCGCCGTTACCCTGACCATCGCCGGCTCCGAAGCAACCGGCGGCGCCGGCGCCCAGGCCGACCTGAAGACCTTCCAGGAACTGGGAACCTACGGGATCGTCGCCCTGACCTGCATCGTGTCCTTCAACCCGAAAGACAACTGGAACCACCGCTTCGTTCCGGTCGAGGCACAGGTGATCGCCGACCAGCTCGAGGCAATCCAGACGTGCTATGCCGGCGATCTGAAGACCGTCAAGCTTGGCATGATGGGTTCCCCCGCCACCATCGACACCGTGTCGGCTGCGCTGAAGGACCAGGCATGGGACAACGTCGTGCTGGACCCGGTGCTGATTTGCAAGGGCCAGGAACCGGGCCACGCCCTGGACACCGACGAGGCGCTGAAGTCGAACCTGCTGCCGCTGGCCACCTTCGTCACGCCCAACCACTTCGAGGCAGAGTCCCTGTCCGGGATGAGCATCAACAACGTCGAGGACCTGACCGCGGCGGCCAAGAAGATCCACGCGATCTCCGGCGCGGCGGTGCTGGCCAAGGGCGGAATCCGCCTGGCCGGCAGCGACGCGGTTGACGTGTTCTACGACGGCGAGACCCTCGAGGTGCTCTCGGCCCCCAAGGTCGGCGAGGTCGCCGTGTCGGGCGCCGGATGCTCCCTGGCCGCGGCCATCACCGCCGAACTGGCCAAGGGCGAGACCCCGCTGCAGGCCGCACGCAACGCCAAGGCCTTTGTCACCGAGGGCATCAAGAACCGCGTTTCCTCGGCGGCCCCCTTCGACGCCCTGTGGCAGGGCGGCGCACGCTAGGGTTCACACCCCGCCCCCTCTTGGTTAAAACGCTGGTCCCGTGCATGCACGGGACCAGCGTTTTTGCGTTTCCCCGCAAAACGCTTCCGGAACACAGGCACTCTGCTCTCGGGTCGTCGCGGTGGCGTCCTTGCCCGATGCCAACCGCGTTTTCCCGGGCGCGGTGCCGGCGCTACGGGCGGTGCACCTCCCCAAGAGATCCACCGACTTCCCACAGGCTATCGATCGCTTCCGACACTTTGCCGTCGGGCCGGCAATCGCCCGTCGATCCGTGGCCCCGGGCGGGGAGCCAACGCGGTCCGCGCACCTCTCGCCGGGGAATTCGTCATTTGCCGTGACATTTTTCGGTAAATATCAAACAACCCCTTGATATGTGCCGCGACTCACATAGTATGTGGCGTGGGACGGGCCCCGCTAAGCGGTCATGGGATTCGGCCCGCATCACTCCCACCTGAACCAAGGAGAACCATGTCCAACCCGCGTCGTCACAGACTTGCGCGGACGATCCTGGCTTCGGCCTCGGGGCTTGCCCTGGCCGTCACCATGTCCGTCCCTTCCCTTGCGGCACCGCCCACGATCGACCCGGCACCGGGATCGGATTCGCCTTCCCTTGGCGGACTTGCCCCCAAGGCACTGAAGAACCTGAAGGTCTCCGGCCCGCTGGCCCTGGCCAAGGGCGAGGTCTCCGTCTACGTGCAGTTCGAGGGTGAAGGCGCCTTCGAAGCCACCCAGCCGGACAGCGCCAAGGCCCCGCGCGGCAAATCGGTCAAGAACCCCGCCAAGGTCAAGGAAATCCGCGCCGGCATCACGGCCAAGGGAAAGGCCGCCGCAAAGGCCGCGAAGGCCGAAGTCATCTACACGACCACCAACTCCCTTCCGGGCGTGGCACTGCGCGGGGACGCCGAGGCCCTGCGGGCCCTGGCCTCGCGCCCCGACGTCAAGAAGATCACTGCGATCGTGCCCAAGACGCAGGAAAACAAGAACGCCGACATCGACACCCGCGCCCTCGAGGCGTGGACCACGCTGCAGGAGACCGGCGAGGGCATCCGGATCGCGGTGCTGGACACCGGCATCGACTACACGCACGCCGGCTTCGGCGGCCCCGGCACCCTCCAGGCCTACACCGAGGCACAGTCCTCCCCCAACCTGCCGGCCGCGGACTCCGGGCTGTACGACCCCGCCAAGTTCATCGGCGGCTGGGACCTGGTGGGCGACGACTACAACGCCGACCCGAGCGCACCGGACTACCAGCCGGTACCGCATCCCGATTCCAACCCGCTGGACTGCGCCGCTGCCGGACACGGAACCCACGTCGCAGGATCGGCCGCCGGCTACGGTGTGAATGCCGACGGAACCACGTTCGCCGGGGACTACACCACGCTCACCGCCAAGGAGGTGGCGGGCATGCGCATCGGCCCGGGCAGTGCGCCGGAAGCCTCGCTGGTCGGCATCCGCGTCTTTGGCTGCGGCGGCTCCTCGGCCGTGGTCGGACAGGCCCTGGACTTCGTCCTGGACCCCAACAACGACGGCAACTTCGATGACCGCGCCCAGGTCGTGAACATGTCCCTCGGTTCGGACCACGCACCGGCGGACGACCCGGAAAACGACATCGTCAACGCGCTGACCGACCTCGGCATCCTCTCGGTCGTCGCCTCCGGCAACGCCGGGGACGTCACCGACGTCGGCGGCTCGCCGGGCAACGCCCGCTCCTCGCTGACGGTCGCCAACTCCGTGGCTTCCAGGGTCACCCTCGACGGCATCATCGTCAATGCACCGGCCGACGTCGCCGGAACCGCGGCCGGCCAGTACTCGGCCAACTTCAACTACACCGCCGCCGACCCGGCAACGCTGACCGGCGAGGTCGTCATGGCCCCGGAGGCCAACGCCTTCGGCTGTTCCGCCTTTGAACCCGGCTCGCTGAGCGGCAAGTGGGTCTGGCTGCAGTGGAGCGAAAACCTCGAGTTCCCCTGCGGCTCGGGCACCCGATTCAACAACGCCGAGGCCGCGGGCGCCACCGGCGTCATCCTGGACTCCGAGGTCTCGGTCTTCGAGGCCGGCATCGCCGGCAACGCGACCATCCCGGGCGCCCAGTTCACCAAGGCCCACTCCGATTCGCTGCGGCCCGCCGCCCAGGCCGGGACGCTGAATGTCACCCTGGATCCGGCCCTGGTCGGAACGGCCGCGGCCGAGTCCGGGCTCGGGGACACGCTGAACTCGTCCTCCTCGCGCGGCGTACACGGCTCGGAGGGCATCGTGAAGCCCGACGTCGCCGCCCCCGGCACGCTGATCGGATCGGTCGGCGTCGGAACGGGCACCGGCCCGGCTGTCATGTCCGGCACCTCCATGGCGACCCCGCACACCGCGGGCATCGCCGCCCTGGTTGCAGGCAGCGGAAACTACACCGCCCTCGAGGTCAAGTCGATCGTGATGAACACCGCGACGGTGGACATCCTGGCCGCCAACGGCGAGGCCTACGGCCCCAACCGCGTGGGTTCCGGCCGGGTCGTCGCCGATGCCGCGATCAGCACCCCGGCCTACGCCTACGCCACGGCGGACCCCGACCTGACCACCGTGGTCTTCGGCGTCGTCGAGGTGGACAAGACCAAGTACAAGGCCGCCAAGTCCATCACCGTGGTCAACAAGTCCGATGAGACCCAGACCTACAACGTGAAGTACGTGCCGGCCACCGAGATCCCGGGCGCAAGCTACAGCCTGGACCGGAGCAAGGTCACGCTGAAGGCCGGGGCAAGCACCCAGGTCAAGGTCACCCTGAACGTCGACGCGCGCAAGTACGCCAAGACCATCGACCCGACCATGGACCGCGTGCAGCTCGGCCTGCCGCGGGCCTGGGTCGCCGATGTCTCGGGCCGCGTGGAGCTGAGCAGCTCCAGCGCCCCGACGCTGCGCGTCCCGGTCCATGCGGCACCGAAGCTGGTTTCCGACATGGCGGCAAAGAGCATCAAGCTCGCCGCCGGCGCCACCTCCGGCACCATCGACCTGGCCGGCGATGACGTCCGCGCGGGTTCCGGCGACACCCAGGTGGTATCGCTGGTGTCCGCCTTCGAACACGGCGCCTCCTCGGTCCGCCTGCCCGACAGCGTGGACGACGTTCCCGGTGCACGGGAGATGGACCTGCAGCACGTCGGTGCGTCCTCCACCGCACCCACCACGGGCGCGGCGGACGGCCTGCTGAACTTCGGCGTCAGCACCTGGGGCAACTGGGCCCACCTGGCCGGTGCCACCGAGGTCGACATCGAGATCGACACCAACGGCGACGGGGTGGCCGACTTCATCACCTTCAACGCCTATGTCGACGAACTGGATGCCGACCTGGTGGCCACCTACAGCCTGCAGTCCTTCGAGCAGGTGGATCTGCAGCTGCTCAACGGCCTGACCGGTGACGTCGATTCCAACACCTTCGACACCAACGTGGCCAGCTTCCCGGTGTCCCTGGCGGCCCTGGGCCTCGAGGGGTCAAGCGCACCGATCTCCTACCGCGTGAGCACCTACTCCTTCTACAACTCCGACGAGTCCGGCGCCCTGGCTCCGGTGGACGAGACCGATTGGATCGACTTCAATGCGATCGCCCCGGAATTGTCCTTCGCCGGTGCCGGGACCGTGTTTGCCGACCTGGACAAGAACAAGCTGACCGCCACCATCGCCTCGGCGACCACGGACGCCAAGGCCTTGTTCCTGCACCTGCACAACGCCTCGGGCAACCGCGCCCAGGTGGTGGATGTGGAGGTGCGCAAGTAGCACGGATGCACGTGGCCGGGTGAGGACCCGGCACCCAGGGCGCGGCCCGGGGTTTGGGCAGTGGATTTCCTTCCACCCCCAATCCCCGGGCCGCGCCTTTTCCGGGTGCAGGCGGTCCGCGGGGCTAGGCTCGGACCCATGGACGACGCGCTGGCCTTCGAGGCACTTCTCCGGCAGCTTCCCGCCGGTTCGGTGGCGGCCTACCGCGGCCCCGGCGACGGCGCCCGGATGCACGTGTCCGGTCCCGCCGAGCCGTTGCCGGTCTTCAGCGTGACCAAGATGTTCGTTGCCGCCGGCGTCCTGCGTGCCGTCGATGCCGGGCTGCTCGGGCTCGCCGATCCCCTGGCCTCGCGGCTGCCCGGCGCCCCGACGGGCTGCACGATCGCCCAGGTCCTCACGCACACCGCGGGGCTGGGCGACTACACCGCGCACCCCGGATACCTGCGGGCCGTCCGGGATGACCCCGGCGAACCCTGGGACCTGGAGGCGATCACCGCGGCCAGCACCCCGGGAGTGCCGGGAGCATTCGCCTACGGCAACACCGGATATTGGCATCTGGGGGCCATGCTGGAGGAAGTCACCGCAATGTCCCTGGGCCAGTACCTGCACCGGGAAATCTTCGAGCCCGCCGACATGGCCTCGACGCGCTATCCGGAACCCGAAACCTCGCTAACGGTGTCCGGGTACTCGACCCTGTGGGCAGGACCCGCCGGGGCCGCGTTTTCCACGCCCGCGGACCTGCTGGCCTTCGGGGACCTCTTCTCGGACGCCAACCCGCTCTTCCCCTCGGCGCTCTCCCCGGCCATGCGCGCGGCGTTCCTGGACTCGGTCCCCGTGAAGGCGCCGGCCCCCTGGCGCGAACCGCGCTACGGCGCCGGGGTCATGATCGACCCCCGGCTGCGGCTCTGGGGCCACGGGGGCGCCGGGCCGGGCTATTGCGGCGCGGTCTTCACGTCCCTGGCCACCGGCGCCGCCGCCGCGCTCATTTGCCCCGGCCCGACGGACTTCAGCCCGGAATCCGCCCTGGTTTCCCTGCTGGGTCTCCCGGGCTGAGGAACCCGTCCAATGCCCCGCGTTGGAGTCCCGCCGGGGAGCTAGCGTTCTTCCTTGACCCGGAGCACGCGCAGTGCCGCGGCGTCGATGATGCGGGCGAAGGCCGGGTCCTTGCTGGCCTTGGCATGCAACGCCCCGGCGATGGCCGGCATGTTTCCGGCGTTGACGCAGAGCAACATGGTTCCCCCGGCCGCGAAGAAGCGCACCGCGCGGGTGCCGAGGCCCCAGGGGCCCAGCTGCGCGGCGTCGCACATGTCGTCGGAAACGATGATTCCGTTGAACCCGAGGTCCTCGCGCAGCATCCCGCGCATGATGGTCGAGGAGAACGGGGCGATGTTCTTGGCATCGATCTTGGTGTAGTAGGCGTTCGAGACCATCACCCAGTCGTTGCCTGACGCAATGCCGTCGCGAAACGGCTTGAGGTAGGCATCGTCCCGGGTGGTTTGGGTGTCGGTGACATTCCTTGCGGTGTCGGTGTTCTTGGTGACGCGTCCGAGTCCCGGGAAATGCTTGATGACCGGGTCCACGCCGGCCTCCAGCATTCCGGCGGAGAAGGCCCGGGAAGCCGCGGAGACGGTCCGCGGATCGTACCCATACTCGCGTTTCCAGTATCCGATGGGCGCGTTGGAGGGTGCGAAGGAGGCCGAGGGGACGGTGTCCGCCACCGGGGCCAGATTGACGTTGACCCCTGCCGCGGCCAGTTCCTTGCCCCAGTCCGCGGCGCGTTCGCGCAGCGTCCCGGCAGCCCAGCCGCCCTGGGTCAGGGCCGCCGGCAGGGAAGAGAAACCGCTGCCCTTCAGGACCTGGACCGCGCCGCCCTCCTGGTCGGTGGCCACGAACGCGTCGACGTCCACCGACAGCGCCTTGGAGATGGTTGCCTCGACCCGTTCAACCACCGCGGCCGTGGCTTTGTTACCTGCGCTGCTTCGGCCCTTCAGGAAGAAGTTCCCCAGTTCGCGGTCGGCGATGAGCGATCTGTCGGCCGCGCTGCTGCCGGTGGCGGGGACGCCCACCATGAGGACCTGGCCGATTCTTTCCTCTAGGCTCAGTGAAGCCAGCGTTTTTTCGGCGGCGCTTTGCGCCGGGGCGGACGTGGGCCGGGAGCTGGGTGCCGGCGACGTCGCCTGGCTCCGGCTGGGGCTGGGGCTGGGGGCCGCCGTGTGTGCCGAGCCGGAAGAAGCCTCGGTGCTCCCGGGAGTCGAAGTGCCGGGGGTGCTTGTCGGTGCGGGGGCAGGGGTCGGGGCGCAACCGGCCAATACCAAGGCGGGAAGGACCACCAGCGGGAGTATCCTGCGGTGCAGGGAAATTGTTGCTCGTGATTTGCTCATGGTGCGCAGCCTCTTTTCTCCGACATCTTCAGCGTGCCAGAAAAATGGCGGGACGGGGCATTTGAACCCGCAAGTCGTGACGAGACACTCGTCGCGCTCGGTGCCGGTCCGTTGAAAATTCGCAGTTCAGCTCCGGGCCGGAACCTCTTCATGAAAAGTTCGTTCCGGTGTTTGGCGCAGTTTCCTCGGTCCAACGCGAAGGTGTAGACGGGCAAGCCTATGCTGGGCACAGGACGATTCGAGGAGGAACCGATGGCACCGAGCGAACTCCCAAGAACCACGGGCGCCGAGGGCACGCCACCGACGGGCGATGCCCGCCGACAGGCCACGCAAGTTCCGTTCGATACCGAGCTGGTGCCCGAGGTCTGGGCAATGCCGTCCCACGGCATTGAGTGGTGTGATTGCGGGCAGCATCATGACGTGGACCGGAAAATTGTGCTCGGCTTTGCGGAAGCCGTGGTTGAAGACCGGGAATGGATGACGCACGACGAAGTCGTCGACACGGCCATGGACCTGTGGAACTACGAGTCTGTTTGCGAGTTCTTCTTCATGGCCATCCGCCGCTCGGCGAGCGCCGTGAACGGCGGCGAGGCACAGAGGTACCGCTTTGAGCGCGGGCTGGAAATCGTGGCGTTCTTTTCCAAGACCTGGCAAGGATGCCCGGAGGAAATATGCGCCGTCGTGAGCGGCCACCGGGATTAGGCCTTCACCACCGGGAGTTCCGCCCACTCCGTGGTGAATTTGGGCGAGGAGTAATCCCGCTTCATTGACCAGCCCGGTTCCACTGCCAGTCCCCCGGAGCCCAGGCCAATGGATTTGTTCCCGAATTTTGCCTTGACCGCACCCAGAACGTCGCCCACGTGCTTTGTTGCAATGTCCTCTTCGAAGATTCCGAAGGCGGCCTGCCCCGGTTCCGGTTGCAACCCGGAGAGCACGACCCCGCCGCGTACGTATGAAGCGCCGGGCCGCATGATTTCGCGCATGGCACCGACGGCCAGCCGGGTCAGCAGGATTGGGTCCTGGGTCGGTGAGGATAGTTTGAGCGTCACCGAGGGGAACGAGGCCTCCCCGCCGGCGAAGCGGCTCGTGCCTGCGGTGACGGTGAGCAACGTGGCCCAGAGCCCGTCGGACATCAGCCGGGACGCACCACGCTGGGCATAGATGGACATGACCTCGACCATGTCTTCGATCGTGGTCACGGGGCTGGAGAAGGACCGCGAGTACATGATCTGCTGTTTGTCGGCGCGTTCCTCGTTGTGGGGAATGCACGGGGTTCCGTTGAGTTCCAGGACGGTGCGTTGGAGGACCACGGAGAACTTCTTGCGGATCTCGGTGACGTCCGCTGCCTTGAGGTCCGCAATGCTGGCGATGCCCATCCCGGCAAGCTTGGTTCCGGTGCGGGCTCCGACTCCCCACAGGTCGGTGACGGGGACGCGGGACTGGATGTTCTCGATGAGGTCCGGATCCATGGAGTCCATGGAGCATACGCCACCCAGATGCGTATTGTGCTTGGCCACGTGGTTGGCGAACTTCGCCAGGGTCTTGGTCGGTGCCACGCCAACGCAGACCGGAACCCCTACCCCTCGTCCCACGGCCGTCCGGATTCGCGTGGCAAGCTCACCGAGCTGGTCGGGATTGCCTTGGACGCCGAGGAAGGATTCGTCGATGGAGTAGACCTCTTGCCAGGTGCCAAACCGCGAGAGGACCTCCATGACCCGGGCGCTCATGTCCCCGTACAGTTCATAGTTGCTCGAGCGCACTGCCATGCCATGGCTTTGGATGAACTGCTGGACCTGGAAGAACGGTGCGCCCGTGGTGATGCCCAGGTCTTTGGCCTCCTGCGAGCGCGCGACAACGCAGCCGTCGTTGTTTGAAAGCACCACAACCGGCCTGCCGATGAGTTTGGGGTCGAAGGCCCGCTCGCAGGAAACATAGAAATTGTTGACGTCCACGAGCGCGATCCGGTCGGTCATCGGGCCTCCCCTGCCGAAGGTGCGCTCCGGGGCCAAAGCCGCTCACCCGGCACAGTGCATTTGGCAGCGGTGTGGCTACGCACGTCGATGCGCTCCAGGTGACGTGGCGCGCGCCCATCTCGGTTCGGTCGCCGACGACCTAAACATGGTGCAGGCATCTGGTGACCACGCCCCAAATGGTGGTTTCCTCGGTCACGGCCTCGGCCCGCTCCTGCGGCTGCTCGTCGCTGCATAAGACCATGGTGCCGCGGCTGGATACGAGGCGGCGGATGACCAGCTCACCGTCCTGGACGGCGATGACCACCGATCCGTCGCGTGGGGCCAGGGCCCGGTCCACGATGACTTCGTCTCCGTGGCTGATTCCGGAAGAGGCCATGGCATTCCCGGAGACCCGCATCAGGAACGTCGACGTCCTGTCCCGAATCAACAGGCGGTTCAGGTCGATTCCGCCGCTGTAGTAGTCCCTGGCCGGCGAGGGAAACCCCATGGCCTCGACGGCTCCCACGGGCCCCTGGGATTCCGGCTGCGGGGCCGGCGGCTGCGGCTGGTCCATTCCGAACATAGACCCCGCCCTTCCTAGAACATAGATTCGATACTCCAGCTTATCAGCGGAAATGCTCGCGGAGGGCCTCGCTAGCGGATTTCCGGGACGCCTTCATCGTGGTCGGACCTGCCTGCTGACGGGTCTCTCAAGGCGTCGGCGCCACCCGTTCCGTTGGTCCTGCGGACGGCGGCACGAAGCCACCAGATCAGCAACAAGGCGCCGACCAGTGCCGTCCAGGCCCACGACGGAACGGCTGCGTCAACCTGCCTTCCCAGGTTTTCAAATGCGGCAATCAAGGTCGAGGGCAACAGCTCGGGGACGGCAGCCATGCCATTGGTGAAGATGAGGATCCAGCCAACGAGCACGGTGACCGCGCCCATCGCCAACGAGGTCGTGTGAAGGCGCAACCTGCCCACGCGGAATCGCCGCCCGCGCATCCATGAAACGGAGCGGTGGCCGAGTTTGCGGACCAGCAGGGCAATGAACATGATCGGCAGCACCATGCCCACGCCGTAAAGCCCGAACAGCGTTCCGCCGCGGGCCGGGGACGCGGAGGACAGCGCGAGGGTAAGGATCGCACCCAACACCGGGCCCGTGCAGAATCCAGCCACGCCGGAAACGGCACCCAGGGCAAATGTGCCGGCGAGCGATCCGGCGACGGGCCGGGGCCGGCCCGGAACCAGACGGGAAAAATCGATCCCGCCGCCAAAGGCCGTAAACAGCCCCAGGGCAACAAGCACCCAACCGGCTCCGCCGAGCAAGACCCCGCGGTCGATGGTGAAGGCTCCGCCCAGCCATCCCAAACCCAGTCCGAGCGGGACCAAGGTGGCAAGCAGGCCGGCCAGGAACACGGAACCAAGGATCAGGAGCCTGGCACGGGAGGTCGCGATATTGGCGAAGAACGCCGGCAGCAACAATGCATTGCAGGGGCTGAATACGCCAAGCATTCCACCGATCAACGCATAGGCGAACCCGATTTCCACGGCGCTCAGCGGCCCAGTTCTTCGTCGATGGCCTGCACGAAGACATCCAGCGGCTGGGCCCCGATGATCGGGCGCCCATTGACGATGAAGGTCGGGGTGCCGGTGACACCCAGGGCGCTGGCCTCGTCATGGTTCCTTTGGACCAGCGCGGCCGTATCCGCGTGCGCCGCATCTGCAACGAACCGCTTCGCGTCGACTCCGATGCGTTGGGCCAGCTTTTTGATTCCCTCATCGGAGTAGTCGGCGTCCTTGGCGGTGGCGCCCTTGGCGAAGATCGCGTCGTGGAAGGCCTGGTACTTTCCTTGCTTCCCGGCCGCGACGGCAAGCTCGGCGCTTTGCCGTGAGTTCTCGCCAAAGAACATGATGTCGCGATACTCGATGCGCAGCTGGCCGCCATCCACGTACTTCTCCAGCAGCGCCGGCAGGGATTCCGAGGCCCATTTGGCGCAATAGCCGCACTGGTAGTCGGAATAGGTCACCATGACAACCGGCGCATCGAGTGCGCCGACCGCCGTGGGGTCGCCGGCCTCGAGCCGCTCCACGTTGATTCGTTGCCCGGTGGCCGATGGCTCCGGTTTGCTGGGGCTTTCCTGCGCAACAGGGGCCGCCGGTGCCGGCGCAGCTATCTGCATGCCGATGACAATGCCCAGGACCAGGGCGACCGGAATCGGCAGGATCCAGAACCACGGCAGCTTGGCCTTGGCGGGTGTTGCGGGTGTATCCGTCATGTTCGAGACACCGGTTCCTTCCGGATTGGGGCCTCCTCCCCCGTCGTGACGTGGCGTGCGGAAAGGCGAAGGCCTGCCATGGCGGAAGTTGGGCTTGGGGGTGTTCCTCCCTCGAACGTATCGAAGCGCACCGCACTTGGCGAATCCGCGGCAGCCCTCCCCCGCTACGCGCAGGGCCAAGCGGCCGCGAATTGCGGCGGGCCTCGGCCCGGTCGCACAAAGGCTGCGGTTGCCGGGGCGAAGGACCGTGCCGAACAGGGTTTTCATCGCCCGTGTAGCGGGCCCAGTCCCTGCCCCGAGGCCAACCAGGGCTCCGCCAACTTACTTGTTGGCCCGGGAGGCAGAGATCTCGGCGTGGATGTGGTCCATGTGGCGCGTGGTGTCGTTCCATCCGCGGGAGGATTCCAGGTGCTTGCCCCAGCCGCTGGTTGAATACGGCCCCCATTGGCCGTCCTCGGCCAGCCACAGCCTGTCCCGCCAGATCAGGTAGCTGATCCCCATCCGTTCGTGGTTTTCCACCAGGTACTGGGCAATCCGGTCGCCGGCCTTGATGCCTGCGGCCGAGGAATAGTCCTTGATCATGAAGTCCGCGGCCAGCCCCGAGCTGTGCCCGACGGAGCCGGCGCGCGAGCCGCCCACGCTGCTGATGCCGGCTCCGAAGCGGTCCTGCACGTCCCGGATCATGGACAGGGTCATGGGCTGCAGCGGCTTCGGCGCCCGGTACTCGACGCTGGTGAGCAGCGTGTTCTTGATCCAGCCCGTTCCCTTTGAAGTCTTGACCTGCGACCATCCCTCGGAGGTCTTCAGGAAGGCCATCTTCTGGTTTGCGGGGATGACCCCCAGGGTGCTGAACGAGGTCGAGGGGCCGGTGCGGACGTTGGCGGCATAGGCGGTCCACCGATACGAGGTGGCGTTGCTGCTCGGCTCGCTGGTGGCCAGCGACGAACTGGGGATCCAGCCGTGGCCGCTCGGCGTTTCAATGTAGGACCAGTTTCCGGAGCTCTTCACCAGCCGGACCCTGGTCCCGCCCGTCTGCACCGCAAGGCGGTTGGAGGACAGCGAGGCCTTGGCATAAATCGGCTGAGTGCCGTCCACCCAGCGGTTGGCGCCGGCGACCGCATTGGATTCGGGTGCCTGGCCGGAGGTCTTCGTCAGATAGTTCGAACTCACCCACCCGGTCCGAGAACCGGCCTTCACCTCCCACCAGACACCGCTGGACTTCCCCGTCCGCGCGACCGCAGTGCCCTTCGGGAGGACAACGAGCGACTTGTAGTGGGTGCCCGGGGCCTGCCGCAGGTTCAGGTTCGCGCTCGTTCGATGGGTCGCGCCAGCTGTGGGCGCGGGAGCCGTGGGCGCGGGAGCCGTGCTGCCGGACTTCGCCAGGTAGTCGGAACTGACCCACCCGGTCCGCGAACCGGCCTTCACCTCCCACCAGACACCGCTGGACTTCCCCGTCCGGGTGACGGACGCGCCCTTCGGGAGAACCACGAGCGACTTGTGGTGAGTGCCGGGGGCCTGCCTCAGGTTCAGGTTCGCGCTCGTTCGATAACCGGCACCCGAGGTGGGCGCCGGCGCCGTGGCGCTGGACTTCTTCACGTAGACGGAACTGACCCACCCGGTCCGCGAACCTGCCTTCACCTCCCACCAGACGCCCTTGGCCTGCCCCGTCCGCGTGACGGCGGTGCCCTTCTTGAGCACGGTCAACGAGTCGTAATGGGCGCCGGCGTGCTGCCGCAGGTTCAAGTTCGCGGTCGTTCGAAGAATCGTGGTGGTTTGTGCACGCGGGGCAACGGGCTTCTTCGCGACTACGAGGTGCACCGGAGGCACGGCCGTGGGCACCGGAGCTGCCGTCACAGCGGGAGCCAGGGCCCCCACTGCCATCGTCGCGCCGAACGTCGCCGCTGCAATGCGCAGGGTAAGTAGGGGTTGGGGGCTCATGGTGGTGACTCCTTCAACAAAGGAATTGACCCGTGAGACATCAATCCCTGTGGATAAGTACTCGCTTGGGTACACCATATGTGGCTGGAGTTGCCAATGTCACGGGTGTGACAGCCGGGATTAAAAATAATCGGCCGTCCCGGTGACTCTTTTCCGGGACGGCCGACAGCGGAAACGCAGCGTCGCTAGGCGTTTTGCCGCAGCACGTTCTTTTGCACCTTGCCGGTGGAGGTC
The DNA here is from genome assembly GCF_045798555.1 of Paeniglutamicibacter sp. MACA_103. NCBI lineage: Bacteria > Bacillati > Actinomycetota > Actinomycetes > Micrococcales > Micrococcaceae > Paeniglutamicibacter > Paeniglutamicibacter sp. MACA_103. The sequence continues at coordinate 83,644 of NZ_JBIXLN010000016.1, forward strand.
CGCGGCAGGTCTTGCGGGAAGTGGATGGTCCGGGGAACCTTGAACCCGGCCAGTTGCGTGCGGGCGTGGGCCTGCAGCGCCGCCGCGTCGAGGTGCGAGCCGCTGGCACGGATCACGTAGGCCACCGGGGTTTCTCCCCACTTTTCGTGCGGAACGCCGATCACCGCCACGTCGAGGACCTCCGGGTGGCTGGCAAACGCCTGTTCCACCTCGATGGTCGAGATGTTCTCGCCGCCGGAAATGATGATGTCCTTGGCGCGGTCCTTGAGCTGGATGTATCCGTCGGGGTGCATCACGCCCAGGTCCCCGGTGTGGAACCAGCCGCCGGCGAACGCCGCGGCGGTGGCGTCCTCGTCCCGGTAGTAGCCGATCATGACGTTGTTGCCGCGGAGCACGATTTCGCCCATGGTTTCCCCGTCGGCGGGCACGTCGTTCATGTCCGCGTCCACGATGCGCGCCGATTCGGCCTGGACCATGCCCACGCCCTGCCGCGAGACCCTCTGCGCCCTGGCCTCGTCGTCCAGCTCGTCCCAGGCGTCCTGGTATTCGCAGATCGTGTAGGGGCCGTAGACCTCGGTGAGCCCGTAGACGTGCACGACCTCGATGCCGAGCTTTTGCAGCTTGCGGATGATCGCCGGAGAGGGCGGGGCCCCGGCGGTGGTGATCCTGATGCCGCGCTCCAGCCCGTGGGCGCGGGCCGAGTCGGCGATGATGGAGCAGACCGTCGGGGCGCCGCACAGGTGCGTGACGCCCAGTTTGTCGATCGCGTCCCACACCGGTTCCTCGCGGACGGCGCGCAGGCACAGGTGCGTGCCGCCGGCCGCGGTGACGGCCCAGGGCGTGCACCAGCCGTTGCAGTGGAACATCGGCAGCGTCCACAGGTAGCGGGTGTGGGCGTCAAAGCCCTGGTGGAAGGCCTCCCCCATCGAGTTAAGGTAGCTGCCGCGATGCGAATACAGCACGCCCTTGGGCTTGCCGGTGGTTCCCGAGGTGTAGTTCAGCGTGATCGGCGCCCGCTCGTCGGGGATCGCATACCCGATCTCCGGTCCGGCCCCCGCGGCGAGGAAGTCCGCGTAGGTGCCGTCCACCGCGATGTCGGGCCTGGCTCCGGTGAATTCGGCATCCTGGATCTCCAGGAGCGCCTCGAGGGTCGGGACCTGCGCACGCAGTTCCGCCGCGGCGTCCAGGAGTTCGGAGTCGGCAAAGAGCAGCTTGGCGGCCGAGTGCTCCATGATGTAGCCGAGCTCGCGGGCCGAGAGCCGGGTGTTCAGGGCCACGAGCACGCCCCCGGCCAGCGGGACGGCATAGTGGGCGATGAGCATCTCGGGGATGTTCGGCGCCAGCACCGCAACGCGGTCCCCGGGCTCGATGCGCGCGGCCAGCGCCTTGGCGAATTGCTGCACCTCCGCCCCGAATTGCGCATAGCTGTAGGACCGCGTCCCGTGCACGATGGCTTCCTTGGTTGGATACACCTCCACCGAGCGCTGCAGGAATCGCAAGGGTGTCAGTTCCGAGTGGTTGGCCAGTGGTTGCACGCCCATGTGGTCCTCATTCCGGTGTTCATCGATTTTTCCGGTCGCAGTCGCCATGGTGGCGTGTGACGCGGACGACATTTGCCATGCATCAGACTAAGGTTTCGGAACCAAGTTTCACAATTCGACACCGGGTTCCACCTTTTGTGTCGCTCCTCAGGTCCCTTCAACGGGAGCCGGCCGGCGCCCCGATTCCTGGAAGGCCCGGAAGTGGAGGTAGCGGATCCGCGGGACCAGCTCGTCGGCGGGCCCGTCCACCTGGATGCCGGGCGCCACCAGGTTGACTGGCAGCGCGGCCACCGGCCCGGGCGCTGCGCCCCATTCCCGGCGCCAGGAACCGAGCATGGCCGCCGAAGCGGCGAAGGCAATGCGTCCCAGCCCGGCCCAGCCGTGGGCCCCGGCGCACATCGGGCAATGTTCCCCCGAGGTGTAGACGGTGGCCGCGGCCCGGCGCTCCGGCGCCAGGTTTGCCAGCGCCCATTGCGCAATGGCCAGCTCGGGATGCGCCGTGGAATCACCGCCCGCCACGCGGTTCCGGCCCTCGTAAAGCACGAGCCCGTCGGCGTCGACGAGGATCGAGCCGAAGGGCTCGTCGCCCGCCTCCAGTCCCTCTTCGGCCAGTTCAACACAGCGGGTCAGGTGGTCAATGTCGGCGCGAGTCAGTCCCATGTGCCCATCATGCGACATGCTCGCCGAATTGCCCACCCTGGCATGCGCTCGAGGGGCGGAATGCGCGCGGGAGGTAATCGGCGTAGGCTCAGTGGGAGGGCGAAAGGTGAACAATGAGCCAATCCGAGTACTTTGAAGAACAGTTGAGCAAGGTGGAGGACGATTCCGTCGCCGAACTCACGGCATTATGTCGCAAGCTGCAAGACCAACAGCCCGGTTCCCGGGTTCCGCTCATCGACCCGGTGCACGACGTGGATGAGGCTCGGGTCATTTCCCTGCAAATCGCGCCGGGCCCCGGAACGTCTTCGGGCTTCCTGTCACTGCGCAACGACGATCCCACCGCGGCACGACTCGCTGCAGTCTATGAGGCTGCCGGGTTGGAGCCGCGTTTTGCTATCCCGTGGAACGTCTTTCCGTGGGAGTTGCCTGACGGCGGCACCAAGCTGACGCCGGACCAGGTGAAGGCCGGGATCCGCCCCCTCAAGGAACTCATGCGCATCGCGTACCGTACCTCGGCGATCATTGCCCACGGAACCGAGGCAAAGCGCCTTGTCCAGGCCTGGATCAAGGCCGGCGGCCAGCAGGTCATCAACCAGCGCGGCATCAAGATCTACGAAGTGCGGTCCACCGCGGACCGCGCCTTCCTGGGATCGGCCGAAAAGCAGCAGGCGTGGTTCGACGAAATGGTTGCGGCCTACGCCGACGCCATGGCGCGGGCCGGATTGCGTCCAGCCGCCAAGTGAAGGTCCTCGTTCTCGGTGCCGGGGATCTCGGCACCGAGGCGGGCCTGCGCTTCCGGGCCGCCGGGCACCATGTCACCGCATGGCGCCGACGGCCCGAAGTGCTGCCCACGGAATTTGCCACCCACCGGGTGGACCTGTCCGATCCCGACACCGCGTTGCCGGCGATCGATCCCGACACCGACACCGTCGTTTTCACCCCCGCCGCGCCCGAGCGCAGCGAGGATGCCTACCGCCGCACCTACCTGGAGGCCGCGCGGCGCGTGCTTGACGCCCTGGGGCGCGATTCCGTGGCTCCCCGGCGCTTCCTGCTGGTCTCCTCCACGGCCGTCTACGGCGATGCGGCAGGCGGCTGGGTCGACGAGGACACCGCGATCTCCCCGCGCACCGCAACCGCCCGGATCCTGGCGGAGACCGAGGAACTGGTGCGCGGAAGCGCCGCCACACCTGTCGTCCTGCGCCTGGCCGGGATCTACGGGCCCGGCCGCAACCACCTGATCACCCAGGTGCGAAGCGGCAAGGCACGCGCCCCGGAGCAGACCGTCTGGACCAACCGGATCCACCGCGACGACGCGGCCGCAGCGATCGTGCACCTGTGCACCATGGAAGCCACCCCGGCGCAGCTCTATCTGGGCGTCGACCACGAGCCGGCGGGCCTGGGCGAGGTCCAGGATTTCCTGGCCGAAACCCTCGGCGTTCCACGCCCCGGGACCGGCGAGGCCCCGGTGAACCGCGGCGGCGACAGGCGCCTGTCCAACGCGCGACTGCTCTCCACCGGATTCGGGTTCACGTTCCCGACCTACCGCGAAGGCTACGCGAACGTGCTCGCGGGCCGGGGCGTGCGCCACCCCTAAGCGCCATCGGGGCACCACCGGTCGGCGGCCGTTCGGACGCACAGGGAACCCCGGCGATCGGTGCGGGGACTTGGCCCGTGCATCGCCCGCCGGGGTTCCGGTGGTCTTGCCGGGGGCTAGAAGCCCTTGCGCAGCGGGTTGAAGTGGCGTGCCACGGCCGGCTTTTCCTTGCCCAGGATGCCGGCGGCAAGCATCTTGCCGGTCAGCGGGCCCAGGGCAACGCCCCACATGCCGTGTCCGCCGCCGACGTGCACGCGCGGGGAGCTGGTCGCGCCGACCAGCGGCAGGCCGTCTGCGGTGCAGGGGCGTCCGCCCACCCACTCCTCCTTGCGGTTCTCCCAGTTGATGCCCTTGTAGACCGGCGCGGCAGCGGCCACGATGGCCTCGATGCGCTTGGGCTCCAGCGGGTGGTTGGCGTCGCGGAACTCCATGGTGCCGGCGATGCGGAAGCGGTCCCCGAGCGGGGTGCAGGCCACGCGCTGGGACGGGAAGTAGATCGGGTGCGTCGGCATGACCTCGGGCTGGACTGTGAAGGAGTAGCCGCGGCCAGCCTGGACGACGATGTTCACGCCAAACTTCTTCGTCAGGTCGTTCAGCCAGGCGCCGGTGGCCATCACCACGTGGTCGGCGGTGATCGAGCGGCCCTCGGAGCCGACGACGGTCACCGAGCTGCCGTTGTCGCGGATGTCCGTGACGTTAAAGGAACCGACGATGTCGGCGCCGCGGGCCACCACGGACTCGGCCAGGGACGCCATGAACTTCGGCGGGTTCAGGAAGCGCTGGTTCTTGATCGCAACGCCGGCCGCCACGTCGTCGGACAGGGTCGGCTCGATGGCGCGCAGCTCGTCCCCGGTGAGCAGGTCGAACTCGACGTTGCCGCCGGTCTTGCGGATCATGTCGAATTCGTGAAGCAGGACCTCACGGTCCTTCACGGACTTGAATCCGGTCAGGAAAGGATTGGCCGGCTTGGTCTTCTCGAGAACGCCCGGGCCCGCGTTGGTTCCTTCGGCGATCTCGTCGAAGGCATCCAGCCCGGTGGTGCCGATCTCCGAGTAGATCCGCATGGCTTCCTGCCACTTCTTCGGGGTGCTGTGCCAGGCAAAGCCCACCAGGAAGCGCAGCAGCTTGGCATCTGCCTTGAGCGGAATGTACAGCGGGGACGCCGGATCCATCATCATCTTCAGACCGCTGGTGAAGATGGAAGGCTCGGCGATCGGCAGGGTGAGTGCCGGGGTCAGCCAGCCGGCGTTGCCCCATGAGGCGCCCGAGGCGACCCCTCCGCGATCCACGACCGTAACCTTGACGCCCTCTTCCTGCAGGTACCAGGCGGCGGACAGGCCCACGAACCCGGCACCAACGATTACAACATGCTCAGGCGTCGTTACGCTGGCCATGGTTTACACTCCGTTCAAGAATTTCCAACTCTGGATCTCAACTTTGGCGTTGAATGCCACGCGAAGCAACGGGACTTCACTTTTCATCGGTGACGTAGGCCACTGCACCGTGTGGCTTGCATTAAATACGGCGAATCGACACCTATTCTGTTTTTTCTGTGTTGGCCCATGGTGAGTTCTGCTTTCTGCCCCGTCAGCAGGGGTTTGCCGTGCCTTCATCCTCGATCGAATCGGTCATTTGGGCAAGCGCCAGGGCCGAGACCGGGGCAAGGCCATGGAGAACGGCCCCGGGGCGCGTTCTGGACGGTGGCCGGCGGCTTCACCCCGGGTGCAACCGCCCGCGCCGGGGGCCAGCGCCGGCACCGCCCTCCGCATTCAGCCCACAGGTGCACTGCGCCTGTTTTGGCTACGACGCATGGGCGGTCCCCTTTAGACTATTTCCATGTCTCCCGCCGCTCCAGTGCTTTCGTCGACCACGCTGATCCGGGAGCTTGTCGGTCCCCTCAGCCTTGACCGCGGTGCGGCCTACGCAAGCCAGGGCAGGGTGCTGGACGTCAGCTGGGTGGCCCCGATGAGCATCGTGCGCGCCAGCGTCCTGGGATCGGGCGGCATGGTCTACCGCACCGCGGTCCACTCCCAGGTCCGCCAGGGCTTCCTCATGCCCCAGCACGGAATTTGCACCTGCCCCGTGGGCGCGAATTGCAAGCATGCAGCCGCAGCGCTCTTTGCGTACATGTGGGACGAAATAAACTTCGAGGAACCCGATCCCCGGGCCCCGTGGGAGCGCATGCTGGACTCCCTGATCGGCGACGGCGGCGCCGCTCCCGTCCAAGCCGAGGAACGCACCCTCGGGGTCCAGTTCGAGCTTCGGCCCCGGACCCTTCAGCGATACCAGGCAGCGGCAATGCAGAAGATCAAGAACGGGGACATCCCGCACACCTCCAAGCTCGAACTGGTCCTGCGTCCGGTCCAGCTCAACGACAAGGGCCGCTGGGTCTCCGGCAACCTTGCCTGGCAGCATTTCCGCTACACCCGCGCAGGTGGCGTGCCCGTGCTGCCCTTCGACTACTCCTACGACACGGACCAGGTGGAGTGGTTCTGCACCATGCTGCAGCTGAACTCCTTTGCCGCCTGGAACGGGACGCATCTGTCGGCCAGCGACTTCCTTAGTCCCATGCTGTGGAACCACCTGGCCCAGGCCCCGGGACTGGGAATCGAGCTGCGCGGCCCCTCGGCAAAATCCGCGGTGAAAGTGCACGGGCCCGTCACAATCCGCACCGACGTCGCTTCAGAGGGCGGCAAGTTGCGGATCCGGCCATCCCTCGACGTCCTGCCCACCGAGTTCAACACCGACTTCCTCGGTGCAGTGTCCGACCACGGTGTCTTTTGGTGGGACGCCACCGATGGCATGAAGCACCTGAACCTGCACCTGGCACCGACCCGCGCCAAGATCCCGGCACTGATCACCGGACTGCTCGGCACGGACAAGAAGGTCGTCATCCCGGCCAACGGGCGGGAGAACTTCGAAAGGGAATACCTGCCCAAGCTCGCCAAGGCCGCGGAGCTCTCATCCCTAGACCGCTCCATTGAGGTGCCGACCTCAATGGCGCCGAAGATGCTGTTGCGCATCAAGCACATCCTGCGGAAGCCGGAGACAGCACGCAAGCGCAAGGACCAGACAGCCGGCGTCCCCGGCCTCGAGCTGCAATGGGGCTTTTCCTACGGCGGCACCACGGTCCCCCTGGGCGCGGCACCGGGCTCCGTCGTCGAGCGCAATTCCAAGGCCGAACTCGCCCTGCAGCGCGAGGCAAGTGTGGCCATGGCCGATTTTCCCGGCGCCTTCGGCAACATCCAGCACCAGGTGCGGGAAGACGACAGCCCCATCGTCATCTCCGGCGTGGATGCCGCCCGCTTCACCGCCGCGGCGGTTCCCGCACTGCAGGCGGTGGAAAACCTGGAGGTGACCATCGAGGGCGAGGTGCTGGACTACGAGGAGCTCACCGCCGACCCGCTGATCACCATCTCGGCGGAGAACACCGAAACCAACGACTGGTTCGACCTGGGCGTGGAGGTGCGGATCGACGGCAACAACGTCCCGTTCACCGAACTCTTCCAGGCACTGGCCCACGGCGACGAGTACCTGATGCTCCCGGACGGCAAGTACTTCGCGCTCGACCGCCCGGAGTACGGGCAGCTGCGCCGCCTCATCGAGGAGGCCCGCGCCCTCTCGGACTCCACCACGGACGGCACCATCCGGATTTCCAAGCACCAGGCCTCGCTCTGGGAAGACCTCAAGGACATCGCCACGAACGTCGAGGCCTCCGAGGCCTGGAAGGCCTCCTCCGAGGGGCTGAGCAACATCCTCGAGGTTGCCCACGCCCCGCTGCCCGCCGGCATCGATGCAACCCTGCGCCCCTACCAGCGCGAGGGCTTCGAATGGCTCTCCTTCCTCTACGACAACGGGCTCGGCGGCGTGCTCGCCGACGACATGGGACTGGGCAAGACGCTGCAGACCCTGGCCCTGATCCAGCATGCCAAGGACAACCACGATCCGGCCGCGGGCAAGATGCCGCCGTTCCTGGTGGTGGCCCCGACCTCGGTCGTCTCCAACTGGGAGGCCGAGGCCAAGCGCTTCGCCCCGGACCTGCGCAGTGTCTACATCACCGAGACGGTGCGCCGCGGCGGGGTCCCGGCCCACGAGCTCGCCGCCGAGGTCGACATCGTGATCACCTCCTATGGGCTGTTCCGCATCGACCAGGAGGAATACGCCTCCACGAAGTTCTCCGGGCTGATCCTGGACGAGGCGCAATTCGTGAAGAACCCGGCCACGCAGGCATCCAAGCAGGCCCGCGACTTCCCGACGCCCTTCAAGCTCGCCATCACCGGCACGCCCATGGAGAACAACCTCTCCGAGCTCTGGTCGATGTTCGCCATTGCCGCACCCGGGCTCTTCCCCACGCTCAAGCGCTTCGACGAGACCTACCGCAAGCCCATCGAGAAGGACGGCGACAACGAGGCGCTGAAGCGCCTGCGCCGACGCATCCGCCCGCTGATGCTGCGCCGCACCAAGGAACTGGTCGCCACCGACCTGCCGGAGAAGCAGGAACAGGTCCTGGAACTGGAGCTGAACCCCAGGCACCGCACCATCTACCAGCGCCACCTGCAGCGCGAGCGCCAGAAGGTGCTGGGCATGCTCGAGGACATGGACAAGAACCGCTTTGCGGTGTTCTCCTCCCTCACCAAGCTGCGCCAGCTCTCCCTGGATGCCTCGCTCATCGACGACGAGTACGCCTCGGTGCCCAGCAGCAAGCTCGATGCGCTGCTCGAACAGCTCGAGGACCTCACCGCCGAGGGCCACAACGCGCTGGTCTTCAGCCAGTTCACCTCGTTCCTGTCCAAGGCCAGCGACCGGCTCACCGAGGCGGGGATCGAGCATGCCTACCTGGACGGCTCGACCACCAAGCGCGCCAAGGTGATCGAGTCCTTCACCTCCGGGAAGGTCCAGGTGTTCCTGATTTCGCTGAAGGCCGGCGGGTTCGGCCTGAACCTCACGCAGGCCGATTACTGCTTCCTGATGGACCCGTGGTGGAACCCCGCCTCGGAGAACCAGGCGGTCGACCGCGCGCACCGCATCGGGCAGAAGCGCAACGTCATGGTCTACCGGATGGTTTCCAAGAACACCATCGAGGAAAAGGTCATGGCGCTGAAGGACAAAAAGGCCAAGCTCTTCACCGCGGTGCTCGACGATGACGCGGCGTTCGCCTCCGCCATCAGCGCCGACGATGTGCGCTCGCTTTTTGCGGAGTGAGCCGGCTCCGGCCGAAAGATTTTCGCAGCATCCACGGATTTCCAAGCACCAAAGGGGGACGACACCACCATGTCGAAATCGAAGCCTGCCAACAACAAGTCGCGCGGCGGGCACCCCGCCCGCAACGCGGGCGCGGGCGCGTCCAAGTTTGAGAGCCAGGTGCGCACCGCCATGCGGCCCTACCTGGCCCAGTTGCGCGCCTTCTTCAACCAGCGCCACGACGCGGCCGACACGGAAGCCGGCGTCGAAGGTCTCGTGACCCTGCTGACCGTCCACGCGCGGCTGCGCGGCAAGGTTGCGGTGTCCGAGCTCGACCACGATGCGCTGGCCATCCAGTTCGAGGACCTGCGCGGCATCGGCGACGAGGTGGCGGTTGCCTGCGCCTCGATGCTGCGGGAATTTGTGCTCTTCCTGGCCGAAAGCGGACGCTGGTCCGGCTCGGTGGAAGGGTTCAAGGCGGTCTTCGACCTGATCTCCGCCCAGGGCGGCGAGTCCCCCGTGGTGGTCCCGGAGCTTGACGAGGCCGGCGCGGATTCCCGCTGGGCCAAGTTGCCCATGGTTTCCACCGCCCGGGCGCTGCTGGCCTGGGTCGGAGAGGGCCGCGAAGTCCGGCCGGATGGTTCCCTGCTCGATTCGGACCTGGTCGAGGCCGCCGCGGCCGTGGGCCTCATGGTCCTCCACGACGCCGAGGCCGAGTCCATGCGGCTGCCTTGGGAACCGGAAGCGGGATCCACCGTCGCCACCGTTGCACAGCTGCCGAAGTTGGACGCCTATTGGAATTCGCTTCTGCGGGCCGGCCTGCTGACGAATCAGCAGGGCAAGGCGGTGCCGACTCCGGTGGTGAGCGAGGCGCTGCATGCCGATTCGGGATTCAGCGCCCGAGGGGTGAAGGACCTGATCGCCGAGGGGCTCTACGCCCACATCCTGCTCAATGCGGTGGGGCCGGAGAACGACCACACCGTGACGCAATTGGCCGCCGCGTTGCTGGGCAAGGCCGGATCGGCGAATCCCCCGCGCACCGATGTCGCGTTCGCGGTTCCCGCACCCGGGGAGCTTGAGCCGGAGCAGGCCCACCTGCAACCGCTCTTTGCAAGGACCGTGCCCGCCGCCGAGGCCTTGCTCCGCGCCGCGGAATCCGAGGGCCTGGTGCGCATCGGAAAGCACGTGCGGGTTCCGCGCGTCTTGCGTGCTTCCTTGGAACGAGCACTGACACGGGTGGCCGAGGAAATCCTGGCCTAGAACCTGGTACTGACGCGGGGGGGGGGGGGGGGGGGGGGGGGGGGGGGGGGGGGGGGGGGGGGGG
>NZ_JBIXLN010000017.1:0-89810 GCF_045798555.1 Paeniglutamicibacter sp. MACA_103
TCGATGACACCTACCAGCCGTCCCCTGGCATCGGCGATCCAGGCGTTGGAGCGGGTCCCGTCCGCGTCGGAGACCACCGTGAGGCGGCCGGGCAGGTAGGCGAACCGGGTGACGCGGCCGAAGGCCGAGACCTGGGTGCGCACCCGTCCGTGCTCGTCGTAGGTGTTGACGGCCTCTTCGACGCCGGCGGCGTCGGTGACCGCCTCGATCAGGCCCGCGTCGTTCCAGCGGTAGCTGCGCACCCCGCCCGGCCCGGAGGCCGAGAGCAAGTGACCGTGCTCGTCGTATTCGAACTCCACGCGGCGTCCGTCCGAGGCCGTAAGCACCGCGATCCGCTCGCCCGCGAACTCGGCGCGCACCCAGCGGCCGCGTTCATGCGCCAGCTCCGCGATGCGTCCCTCGGCATCCCGGCGCACCAGCAATGCGGTGCCGGGGCCGGTGTCCGTGGACAGCCAGGTCCCCGCCGGGGTGAACATCCGGCGGCCGCCGGCGTTGTCGCGCACCACGAGGACCTCGGAGGCTTCAGTGGCGAACCTGCTGCGTTCGACATCATCGAGGGTTTCGGTGCCCAGCCAGGAACTTTCGCCGTCGGCCCGGTCCCAGCCCTCGCCGCGGCGGGGGAACCACAGGTGGCGCCCGTCGGCCAGCACCATCCAGGCGCCTTCGTCCTCCAGCTCGAGGCGGGTCTCGAACACCGAGGCCCAGCCAAGTCCGAAGACGCCCACGCGGTCGTCGAGGGAGTTGTAGGTCCTTGTGGCCACCAGCGCCGCCGCGGCCCCCGAGAATCCGAGGTCCACCTCGGTTTCCAGGAAGTTGCCGGTGGAGGTGTTTACCGGGTCGTTCGAATACCCGGTAGTCGGAGGGGCACCGAGGGCAAATGCCGCGTCGATGGCGATGTCCTGGCGGGTAGCTCCGACCCCTTGCGCGGCCAGGGCCGCCAAGAGCGAGGAGTCGGCAAGCCGCGAGACGTTTCCCTCCCCGCCGGCGGCGGCGAAGGCGTTGGCGATGGTCAGGGCCCAGGCGACGTCTTGTTCGTTGGCCTCGAGCCACTTGTCGAATCCGTTGACGACCCCGTTGGCGTGCAGGGAGCCATGGCTGCAGCGGGCCGCGAAGTCAGCAAGGTGTCCGCGCAAGGCCGCGGGCCTGCCGGCAAGGTCGGAATTGAGGTTCGCCGAACCCGTGGCGAAGGACCGAAGGTCGCTGGGCCGCGCCGCGGATACGCCGGCATTGGAGCCACCGCCCGGGGCGGGTGTCTGCCGGACGCCTGTCACCGGGGCCGAAGCTTGGATGCTCACTTCCTGCGCCGGAGGCCCGACGGGCGGATCCTCCTCGCCGAAGACCATGTCCCATCCTCTCAGGAGGGCATTTTCTTGGCGTTCGTCCCGGCGCTGCTTCCATTCCCTGGCCAGCCGGCGCCGCTCGTTTTCCTGGCGGGCCTCTTCCTTCAGCGATCTGGCGCCGTCGGCCGCCTCGCGCAGGCGTGCCGCGAGCTCGGTCGCGTCCGCGGACGCGACGCGTGCGTTGTCGGCAAAAAGCTGTGAGAAGTGCCCCTGGAACTCGGTGCCCGCCGTCGCCACCAAGGAGGACCGGGAGCCGGACTGCCCCTCGATGCTCGACGCCGCGAGGTTGAACGCCGAGATCAGGGCGTCTGCCGTCCCGTTGTCAAACACAACGTCATGCTCAAAGACGCCCAGATCGGCCACGCAGAAACTCCCTCATCACTTTGCGGGACCAAGAAGTCCCCCGTAAAAACTACCCGAGGCACCGTCGAAACGTCGGGTAGGAAGAATGGAAAACGCCCCCGCTGCCAAAGCGGCGCCATGGCCTGCGGCAACGGGGGCTAACCAAGGACCTGCTAGTTGCCGCCACCCGCGGTGAAAATGTTCGTCGAGATCTGGTTCAGCTGGCCACGCAGCTGCTCCAGCTCGGTGCGGGCCTTGTCGAGCGCGGCTTTGGTCTCCGGCCACGTTGAACCGCGGAACTGGGAAGCGAGGGGGCCGTCCCACACGTTCGGGTCCGAAAGGACCCGTCCCTGCGCATCCAGCTGGCTGATCTGATCGGTGAAGCCACCGTTGATGATCGCCTGAATCTGCTGAATGGCAGTCTTTGCCTGCTCCGTTGATAGGACACGCGACATGAAATCCTCCAAGAATCTTGGTGATGTCCCCGCGCAAATGCGCAATTAGGAGACTCGAACATGAATAACTCTAACAAGATGAAATGCCCCGCTCCAAGTACTACGCTCTTTAATTTGTCGTGTTCTCCGGAAATTCGACAACCGGCCGGCGGCACGGGATGCGGCCACTCGGCCTGAAGATGAGGCAAGGGCTGAGTGCCTCTCGCATGATCGGCCCACGCCTCATCTCGGGTCAACACATGCTGACAAGCACAGCCAAGGTCAGTGGCAGCCATCGGATTCGAAAGCCGCTGGTTAGTTGCCCATGAAGAGTTGCCAGCAATCACCCACGCGAAAAGTCTACGAAGGCCCCACGCAAACGGAAACCGGCCTGACAATGCTGTTCAGGTCCCATGTAATCTCGCCCCTTGAACCGATAGATACGGTTGCGCACATGCGGCCAGCCAAGGACTCCCGCACAGATGCACCGACCCGACGCTCAATCCAAGAAAAATCCAACAACATGAGATAGATGGCTCCGAATAAACCGAGCCATATCCGCGCAGGGCGCTCGCTGCGGCGCATTTGGAGGCCGCACTTCATAACGACATGTCAGTGATCGGCTTTCGCCACAGTGCAGGTTTATCGATTCGAGCGGTTTACGGCCTATTATTCAAGAGGAATTTGAATCACGAAGGGGAGCAAGTGGACAGCACACGCCCACGCAAGACGAACGCCGCACGACGAACACCGAGACCGAACTTTGTCCGCACGGCGGGCGCGATCCTTACGGTAGCCGCTGTGGCCTTCACGACCTCGTGCACCAACGCACCCAACGTCGTCGGCACGCCGTCGCGCGTGCTGCAGTCGGTGAACGTAGACCTCGCCTCCAACGGTTCGATTTCCGCGGTGAACGGGACCGCCATCTCCGTGGACGACACCACGGGCGAATCCTCAAGCGCCGATACCGCCTATGTTCCGGGCGAGGTCGCCAACGACCTCCCCGTCCGCGTGAGCATGCAGTACCGCACTGCGGAGAAGACCGGCACCAATCTCGAAGAGCTCACCGGCTACACCGGACGAATCGAGATCGGGTTAACGGTGGAAAACCTGACGGTGGCCCCGCGCGACGTGACCTTCGACGTTGCGGGCCAGTCACGCACCGAACCGGTGCTCGTGGGCGCACCCATGACCATCGCCGCCTCGACGGTGCTCCCCGGCGTCTCCCCCGGCAGCATCGTCGGCGAGTCCGGTTCCGGTGCGACCGGGACCAACGGCATCATCAGCGCCTCGCCCGAGGGCGAGACCGTCATCCAGTGGGCAACGCTCCTCGCCCCTCCGGCCACAGGCGCCAGCACCACGCTGCGCCTGGTCGCCGACGTCACCGATTTCGCCACCCCGGGCATCGATCTTGCCGTGCAGCCGGGCATGTCCACCGACCTCTCGGTCGACGGCGTGCTGGCCTCCGCGTTCGACACCAGCCCCACCTCCGAGCTCGCCCTGCAGCGTCGCACCATCGACCTCATCGCCGAGGTCAACGACGTGCTGAGCCGCGCGGGCTCCACCATCACCGATGTGCGCGGAAACCTCGAAAGCACCTCGAAGACCCTGGGCGTGAGCACCGCAGCGCACCTGAAGGAGAGCAGCGATTCGCTGGCCGGAACCCTCAGCGGGCTCAAGGACCAACTCGGCTCGCTAAAGACCGACCTGGATTCGACCGTCACCGGCGCCGAGACCACGACCCTCGCGCAGCTTTCCCAGACCGTCAACACCGTCGACGCCATGCTGGGCAATACTTCGGTTGCAGTGCCGCGGGCGACCATCAAGGGCAACGGCTGCGCCGCGATCGTTGCTCCCGCCGGCGAAGCCGCGACCGTCTACTCCAGCCTCGTGCTGATGTCCGCCCAGCTGGACGGCTACGCCCGCTCGACCGCCGGCTGCCGCGACGAGGTGGCCACGGCCCTGCAGAAGACTGTGGGTCCCGCCCAGCCCAATGCGGAGACCTGCACCGAGCCGTCCCTGACCTGTGCATTCCAGGCCTCCGCAATCACCGTGACCGGCGCACTGATCCAGCTCGTGGACCAGGGCGACAAGCTGGTTGCCACTCTTCAGCCCGAGGTCATCACCGGCGCGCGGGCCCAGCACCGGATCCTTTCCGATGGAATCGATGAGCTTTCTACCCAGGTCCAGGCGCTGGACGAGGCTTCGGCCAAGGGCGAGGCCAACAAGGACCAAGCCGCCAAGGACTCCATTGCGGCCCTGAGAACTTCGGTCGAGGACGCCTACGCGCCGCTCGACGCCGTGGACGAAGAAGTCGATGCCTTGATCAAGACCGAGCAGACCCGGATCAATAAGATCCACAAGATCGCCCTTGAAACAGTCAAGCTTGTCGAAGGCTGGGATGGCGGTCCGGATGAAGTCGCTCCGGTTGAAAGCGAGAACGAACTCGACTCCATGGTCGAGCAGAGCGCTGAGCTTGCCGCCAAGCTGTGCAATCTGATTGAAGAAGATGATACAGAGGCTGAAAAACCGGAGCCGGTCGGCAGTCGGTCTCTGCTTCCCGTAGACAACAACAAACCCACCCGACGGGAGATCAATGACCTTCGCGCGTACTTGACGGCGACTCCGTGCCCTGTCGCGGATGACAGCGAATCCGGGACATCTGGCGAACTCAAGGCACCGACGGGTTACCCTGCTCCATTGGACGAGCGCTTGGAGACCCAGCGCGACGAGCTGGCCGACCAGGCCACGGACCGGAAAAATACCTGGAGCGAACAGGTCACGGAACGTGCCGATTTCTGGAACGAGCGAGCCTCTGAACAGACTGCGGCATGGAAAGACGTGGCCTCGGCGACCACGGACCCCGACTCCGGTGACCCCATCAAGGTCTCCGATGAACCCATCAAGGCAAAAATCGAGGCCGCCAAGGCGAGCCTCGATGCGATCGATAATAGTGTCGACGCGCTGGAAACCAGCGTCACCGGCGGCGGTAGCCTCAAGGGCGCCATTGACGACCTGCGCAGGCGTGTCGAGGAGGCCAAGGCAAGCCGTGACTCCATGGGTGCGGCACTGCTGACCCTGCAAGAGCAGCAGGACAGCCTCGGAACCAGCATCGAAAATGCCTTCGCGGACACCCAGAGTGCCATGACCGAGGAAGTCACAGCGCTGATCAACAGCCAGATCCGCGTCGTTTCCGCACAGGGTGCCGAGGGCAGCGACGCAGTCGTGAAGGCCTTCGACCGCTCGGTGGCCGGCCTGTCCGCCACTGCCGCCGACGTCGAGGCCAACGCCAAGACCACGGTTGACAAGCAGCATGCGGAGCTTGCCGAGCAGGATGCAGGCTTGACCGAAGCGGTCAGCAAGCAGACCGCCGCCTCGCTCGAGAGCATCGCGCAGAGCACCGGGGCCTCGACGCGGGACGTCGAAGGCGCCTCGAAGCTCCTGGCAGCGGGCCTGTCCAAGGTAATGCTCGATTTGGGCGACCGCAAGGTCAACGGGTCCGGCCTGCTCGGATCGATGGCCACCAGTGCCGCCAAGGCAGACACGGCCGACTACCAGCTGGCGCTGGCCACCAAGAACGCCCAGGGCTACGCCAACGTGCGGGCCGAGGACGTCGCCGGGATCCTGCTGCGCCAGGCACAGTTCAAGGCCTCGCTCGAGGCGGTGTCGGCGCTGCCCACCTTCCACCTCGAGGTGCCGGCGGGCGCCGCGACGCAGACGCTGTATTCGTTCCGTCTGGGAAGTGCCAAGTGAACCGTTTCGTCACCCGACGCGGCCTCATGTCCGGCGGGGTGGTTGTCGTGGCAGTGGCCGCGGTCATCGCCCTTGCGGTCTTCCTGTTCCGGCCCTCCGACGCGGCCATCGGCGATCCCGTGGAGGCAAGCGTCCCGGTGGCGCTCACCGCCGCCAACGTCCCTGCCGAGACCAAGATCGGCGTCGTGGTGACGCTCGGTTCCGGGTCCGGCGCGGCATGGAAGGACGCGGCCCAGGGCGCGGCGGTCGCCGCGCACCGCTTCTCCCTGGCGGGCACGCCCATCGCCCTGTCCACCGCGGATGACCGCGGCACCGCCGAGGGCGCCCGCAAGGCCGTTGCGAAGCTGGCCTCCGAGGGCGTTGCCGGAATCATCGTGGCCACCGACGGCCAGCAGGTGGACGGCGCGCTCGAGGCCGCCGCCGAGGCCGGGATCCCGGTCGTTCTGCCCTACTACGCCGGAACGGTTGAAGCCGACGGCGCCTCCTGGCGCATCGCGCCGACCGAGGCCCAGGTGTCCCAGGCGCTGACCGCCGCCCTTGCTGGTGCGAAGCTTCCGCTGCTCATCGACGCCGGAGGCGGAGCCCCGGAATCCGTGGCCGTCAACACGAGCGTCTCCTTCGAACCGGGTGCCGATCCGGAAGCGCTGGCGGCGGACGTCGCCCGCCGCACCGGGGTGGCGGAACCCGACAAGTCCGACGGCACGCCGGGGCGCGCCCCGGTGGCCAACCCCGTCGACGCCATCCTGCTCTCCGGCAACCCGACGCAGCAGGCAACCGTCGTCCACGCCCTGCAATCCGCCAACGTCACGGTCCCCGTCGTGCTCACGCCCGGGGCCACGAGCCCCGCGTTCTCCTCCGGCCTCGCCCAGGCCGGCGGCACCGCCTCCGGCCGGCTGTCCACCGTGGGCGCCGACGCCGGGGACGCCGCGGCCCTGCGCCCCGACGACTCCGGCCGGGCCATGTCCGGGTTCCTGGCCGGCCTGCGGGTCCTGGCGCAAGACAAGGAGGCCAAGAACCTCACCGGCGACATGGCCTTCAGCGAGGTCGCGAACGCCGCCGACTCGCGCAGCCACGATGCCGTGGTGGCCCTGGTGCGTGCGGTGTCAACCGCCGGCAGCAACGATCCGGCCAAGGTGGCCAAGGAACTCGGTACGCTGAAGCTGGGCCCCGCCGACGGCATCGCCGGGCCTGAATTGGACTTCACCCGGGAAGATGCCATGGGCGGGGAACCGGTGGTGCTGCACTTCTCGGCCCAGGACCTGGGCCTGCGCCCGCAGGGATCCGGGGACGGCGCGACCGCGTCCTGGTTCGCGCGCCCCGCCTCCGACTGATACCCCGCCCCAACGACGAAAGGAGCGCGCGGTGCGCGTGCTGATCCGGCTGGATGGCCAGCGACTCGACCGGGAGCTGGGCAGCTTCGCTCCCGGCACGACGCTCGCGCAACTGGTCGCCGCCGCCGGGGCCAGCTCCCCCGCGCCGGGCTCCACGCTGTACGTGGACACCGCCGCGGTGCCCGCCGACACCCCGCTGGAGGAGCTGTTGCTGCTGGAGGGCAGCACCATATCGCTCATCCCGCGCCCGCGCCCGGTGTCGGTGCGCGGCTGGAGCGCCACCGTCTCCGGCGGCCTGGATGCCGGGGAAGTCATCGAACTTCCCGCCCACCGGCCGCTGGTCATCGGCCGTTCCCCGCAGGCGGACCTGGTGCTGGAGACCGAAAGCGCCTCCTGGAACCACGCCAGCCTCGAACTCGAGGACGGCGGCGTGCGGGTCCGCGACTCCGGCTCCACCAACGGCACGCTGCTCGCCGGGGAACCGGTGGGCCAAGAGGGCGTGCTGGTCACCTCCGGCGCCATCCTGGTCATGGGCGGGACCACGGTGCTGCTGCGCGAGGCCCTGGTGGAGAACCGCGCCCCGGAACCCGGGTCGCTGCACAACCTCACCCCCGCGCGCACCGCGCCCTTCAACCGGCCCCCGCGCCCCGGAAACCCGCCGGAACCCGACCCGCTGTCCCCGCCGGTGCGCAAGGACGTCCCGCCGGCCTCCAAGTTCAGCTACATCACCGTGCTCGCCCCGCTGCTGCTGGCCGGGGCCATGGTGATGATGCTGGGAGATGCCCGCTTCGCCATGTTCGCCGCGCTGAGCCCGGTCATGGCCGTGGGCATGTGGTTCGAGCAGAAGCACCGCCGCACCAAGAACCTCAAGGAAGAAGACGAGCGGTTCACCGCGGCCCTGGCCGACTTCGCCACCGAGGTCGGGCAGGCGGCGGCCGTGCAGGCCACGCGCCGCCACAGCGAAATCCCCGACCCCGCCACCGCCATGCGCATCGCCGCGCTGCCCACCACCGGGCTGTGGCAGCGCAGGAGCGGCTCGGCGGGCTTCCTGGCACTGAACGCCGGGATCGGCGACGTGCCCTGGGCCCCGAAGCTCGATGACCGCTCCGCCCCCGTGCCCGACCGCCTGGTGCGCGAGGCCCTGGAGAACAGCCGGATTCCCGCGGCACCGGTGCTGGTGGACCTCACCGACGCCGGCGTCGTGGGCATCGTCGGGGACCGCGCCGGGGCCCTGGCCCTGGCCCGCTCGCTGCTCACCCAGGCCGCGGTGCACGCCGGGCCCGCGGATTTGTCCATCGCGGTGTTCTGCGACCGCGGGCGCCACGACCAATGGGCCTGGGCCTCCTGGCTGCCGCACACCCGCCGGCTGGGCACCGGCACCACCGAACGCTGGCTCTCGGATGACCGGCGGCGCAGCGCCGCCCTGCTGCGGGCCCTGCGTGAGGGAACCGACGATTCCACCGGAGGCACCACGCTGCTGGTGCTCGATTCCGAGGTGCTCACCGAGGGCCGCGACGCCCCGGCGCGCGAGCTGCTGGGCCACGGCCGCTCCGTCCCCGGCCTCGGGGTCCGCGGCCCGGGGCAGGGACCGAGGGTGGCGGGCATCGTGATCGCCGCCTCCGAGCAGCAGCTGCCGGCCTCCTGCACCACCGTCATCACGGTCGGCGCGGACGCCGCGGCATCCGTGCACGACCTCGGCGAGCTCACGAACGTGGGCGACGTGGTGCTGGCCGGCATCGGCATCGAGGCCGCCGAGCGCTGCGCCATGGACCTGGCGCGCTTCGACGACCCCGAGCTGGTGGTGCCAGGCGCCGCCCTGCCCTCCCTGGTGCGCCTGCCCGAGTTGCCGGGCATGCCAGCCCCCGACGCGGCCTCGATCCGCGCCGGGTGGGCCAAGGCCAAGGGCTTCTCCGCCCCGATCGGCACCTCCGAGTCCGGGCCGATGTCCCTGGATTTGGTCAAGGACGGGCCGCACGGGCTGGTCGGCGGCACCACGGGCTCGGGCAAGAGCGAGTTCCTGCGCTCGCTGGTCGCCGGGCTGGCCGCCCGCAACGACGCCACCCGGCTGAACTTCATCCTCATCGACTTCAAGGGCGGGGCCGCGTTCGCCGCCTGCGAGGCGCTGCCGCACACCATCGGCACCATCTCCAACCTCGACGAGCAGCTGGCCGACCGGGCGCTGCGCTCCCTCGAGGCGGAAATGGCCCGGCGCCAGCGCGTCTTCGCCGCCGCCGGGGAGGACATCGACAACCTCGACGCCTACCTGGCCACGAACCCGGAAGAGCCCATGCCGCGGCTGCTGCTGGTGGTCGACGAGTTCGCGATGCTGGCCAAGGACTTCCCCGAGGTGCTCTCCTCGCTGGTCTCCGTCGCCGCGGTCGGCCGAACCCTGGGCGTGCACATGATCCTGGCCACCCAGCGCCCCGCCGGCGTGGTCAACGACGACATCCTGGCCAACACCAACCTGCGCGTGGCGCTGCGCGTGCAAAGCCGCGACGACTCCTCCAACGTCATCGGCGTGCCGGCGGCCGCGGGCATCACCCGTGCGCAGACCGGGCGGGCCTACATCAAGCTGGGGCAGGACGAGATCACCCCGGTGCAGACCGCGCTGGTCACCGGGCGCGCGTCGCGGTCGGCCGCCACCGAGCTGGTGCTCGACGAGGTCGGGCACTTCGGGACCCCGGTGCCGCCGCGCCCCCCGGCCCCGGGCACAGAATCCGACGCCAGCGACCTGGACGAGCTCATCGTTGCCATCACCGAGGCCCACCAGGCGGCGGGCTTCGGGGTGCCGCGCCCGGTCTGGCCCGTGGCGCTGGGCGAACGCGTCCAGCTTTCCGGCTTCGCCGATGCCGAAAGTTCCGGCACCGGCCCTGCCCACCGGGCCTCCGGGATTCCGGAGGTGGGCGCGGTGCGCGGGCGCTGCATCGAGGTGGCACTGAAGGACGAGCCGGAGGCCCAGCGCCAGTCCCCGGCAGGCTGGAACCTGGCCCAGGGAAACCTGCTGCTGCTGGGCATCGCAGGTTCCGGCACCAGCACCACGCTGGCCTCCCTGGCCCTGGCCGCCGCGGCCGCCAGGGACCCGAAGGAGCTGGACCTGCTGGTGCTGGACCTCGGCTCCCGCGCCCTGGCCCCGCTTGCGTCCCTGCCGCACACCTGCGCCTACGTGGGCACCGGCCCGGGAGCCCGGGAGCAGCAGGCCCGCTTCCTGCGCCACCTGCGCACCGAGCTGGCCCGCCGACGCGCTGATCCCGCCCTGCGCCGCGAAACACTGGTGCTCATCGACGGGCTGGCCACGCTGCGCGACGAGTTCCAGGACTACGACGGGCAGGGGCTGCTGGACGCGCTGAACCGGGCGTACGCCGACGGACCGGCCCTGGGGCTGTACTTTGCCGTGTCCACGACCCGCGCCAAGGCGGTGCCCTCGGCCATCGACGAGGTCACCATCCAGAAGTGGCTCTACCGGCTGGCGGACCCCTACGACTATTCGGCATTGGGCGTGCGCGGGTCCAACATCCCCGCCGCCGTCCCCGGGCGCTGCGTGGATGCCGGGTCGCTGCGCCAGATGCACATCGCCACCCCCGCCACCGACCTGGCGGCCGCGGTGGCCACCGTGGCCGCGCGCTGGCCGGAGGCCGAACCCAAGCCCGCGGCCATCGGCAGGCTGCCCGAGGAACTCACCGTGGCCGAACTCGGCGTTCCGGCGCAGCTGGACGCCGAACCGTGGCGCTTCCCGGTCGGGTTGCGCGAGGAGGACCTGGCCCCGGGCGTGCTGGAGGTCTACGAGGGCGAGCACGTGCTCGTCTCCGGGCCCGCGCGCTCGGGCAAGTCGACGCTGCTGCTGGGCCTGGCCGAATCGATCCGCGCCGCGGCCGCCGCGGACGGGAAACCGGTGGCCGTCTGGGGCGCCTGCGACAGGCGCTCCCCGCTGGCGACCGCGGACCTGGACCGGGTGGCGGTGGGACCGGAGGACCTGCCGGCGCTGCTGGCCTCGATCCGGCTCGAGCGCGGGCCGGTGGTGCTGCTCATCGACGACGCCGAGCGCTTCGAGGATTCGGACCAGTCCCTGGCCAACCTCTTGTCCTCCGGCCAGCAGGTCTGCGTGATCGCCGCGGGCCGCTCCGCGGACCTGCGGGGGCTGTATGCGCACTGGACCAAGACGCTGCGCAAGTCGCGCTGCGGGGTGCTGCTGGTCCCCGACGTCGACTACGACGGCGAGTTGCTGGGCGTGACCCTGCCGCGCCGCGCGCCGGTGGCGGTCACCCCCGGCCGCGGCTACCTCTGCGTCGGCGGGGCATCGGCCTTCATCCAGTCCGTGGGCCCGGGCGCGGCACCCGGCGCCTGAGTCGCCGGGGTTGAGGCGGCGGACTACTCGCGGGTGGTGATGGAAAACGGGTCGCTGGCCAGGTCGGTGAAGTTGCCGACCCCGGCCCGCAGGACGCAGCTCGGGGAGACCGAAAGCGCCGTGACCACGAGCCCGTCGGCCGAGACCGCCAGGGAACCTGAGCAGCCGTCGGAGAAGCGCACGCCCTTCTCGCCGCCGGCCACCGCGGCGAGCATCGCCGAGGCCTTGCCCTTGGACGGCGAGGCGTACAGCGGGTTGAGCACATCCGGCCCGCCGGGCCACACCGGCACCAGGGTGACCGGAAGCGCCGTCTGGCTCACGGTGCGCGCCGGGGTGGTGACCTGGATGTCGCGCAGGCGCTGCACCGGGTACGCCGAGCCGCCTGCCGCCGGGTCCGACACCGCGGCGGTGGTTGCGGCGGCCGCACCTTCAAGCCATTGCTCCAGGGCGTCCGCCCCCGCCAGCTCCACGGGGATCTTCGCGCTGGCGCTCACGCTGCCCTTGGCCGGGACGGTGATCCCGGCCAGGCTCCAGCCGCATTCGGCGGAAATGCCCGTCAGGCTCGGCTGGTTGCGTGTTGCCTCGACCTGCTCCCAGGTCGCCGGCGGGCAGGAGGCGGATGCGGAGGCCCCTGGAAGCACCTCGAGGAAGGGACCGGCCAGCGGCGCCTTCTGCGCGGCGTAGGTGATGGTCAGTCGCACCTCGTGGGCCTGCGCGTCGTATTGGGCGCTGCGGCTGACCGACAGCCCGCTGGGCAGCGGGGCGTCCTGCTGGCTCGCGGTGGAATCGGCGGCCGGCGCCGCGGCCGGGGCGTCGGGCTTCGCGAGCGCCACGGCCCCCACGACGATGGCAATGGCCGCCACGAGTCCACCGGCGATCAGGGCGATGGCCTTGCCGGACAGCCACTCCGGCCGCCAGCCGGCGCGTGCGGGAACGGGTGCCGGCTGGGTTCGGGGCCGCTGCTCGGGCCGGGGCATCGAGCGCACCACGGTGTGCTGGCCCGCCTGGCCCAGGTCGGGCAGAGCGGTATCCGCGGAACTTGAAGGGGCATCGGGCGCCGGCCCGGGTTCCGGCTGCGCCGCCGCGCCGCGCAGCACGGTCACCGGACGCTCGAGGGGTTCAAACGTCTCGGGCCCTACGGCAACGGGCAGGGCCGGCAGTTCGGAGAACCGGGACGCCAGGCGGCGCAACAGCGCGGCGGCCTCCGGGGCGCCCGGCCGCTGGCGCGGGTCCTTGCCCAGCAGCGATTCGACCGCCTCCCACAGTGCGTCGGGCACCGCCAGCCGCGGCGGAATGGTGGTCACGTGGCGGTAGGCGAGGGTGAAGTCGGTGCCGGTGCCGGAGAACGGGGTCCGCCCGGAGAGCAGCTCGTAGAGCATGATGCCGGTGGCGTAGAGGTCCGCGGCGGGCCCGACCTCGCCGGCGCTGAGCAGTTCGGGCGGCATGTAGGCGGGGGTGCCCACCAGCCCGGTGGTGTGCCTGGCCCTTTCGTGCACGACCGAGGCGATGCCGAAGTCGGAAACCCGCACGGCGTTGGCGAGTCCCGGTTTCCAGGGCTCGGCAAGCAGCACGTTGTCGGGCTTGATGTCCCGGTGCGTGGTGTTGTGGGTGTGCGCGTATGCGATGGCGTCGAGCATCTCGGCGCAGATTCCCAGGGCGTCGGCGGCGGGCAGTGTGCGGCGCTCCTCGAGCATCTCGCGCAGCGACCCGCCCGGCACCAGGTCCATGAGGATGGCCAGGCGTTCACCCTCGACCACGAGGTCCCTGACCGCGACGATGTTCGGGTGCCGCAACCCCAGCAGCACGGAGCGTTCCTTCACGAAGCGTTCAACGAGGGCGGGGTCATGCGCGTGTTCCGGGCGCAGCACCTTGGCCGCGAGGTCGGGACCGCCCGAGATCGCGCTGACCCGCCATACCTCGCCTACCGCACCGGAGCCGATGGGCTCGATGAAGCGATAGGAGGCGCCGAGCGCGTCACCGGGCTGCACGTTTGCCATTCTTCTTTGCCTGCTCCTTGGTTAAGCAGCAATTGTTCGTGCCGGACCAAAAGGTCGGCACGAACAATTGCCAGCAGGGCCCTTCCAGGGCCCGGCGGGATTACTCGGCTTCGAGCGCTGCGGCCGCGAGCGGATCGGAGTCGTTGAGGAAGCGGCCAATGCGCTCGACTTCCTCGGCCTCGCCGATGGCAGCGGCGGCGCGCTGCAGAGCGTAGAGCGAACGCAGGAAGCCGCGGTTGGGCTCGTGTGCCCAGGGCACCGGACCCTGTCCGCGCCAGCCGGCCTTGCGCAGGGCGTCCAGTCCGCGGTGGTAGCCCACGCGGGAGTAGGCGTAGGACTCCACGGTGCGGCCCTCGGCGTGTGCCTCGTCGGCCAGCAGTGCCCAGCCCAGCGAGGATGCCGGGAAGGCCGCGGCAATGTCCACCGCTTCGTCTCCGGCTTCCAGCCGCGCCTTGACCTCGGTTTCCTCCGGCAACAGCGTTGCGGGGATGCCGAGGAGGTTTGCTCCAAGATCTGCCATGGTTACTTCAGCGCCTTTCCGGCGGAACCGAGCTGGTTGGCTGCCTCGACGATGCGGGCGGCCATCGACGCTTCGGCTGCCGCACCCCAGACGCGCGGGTCGTAGGTCTTCTTGTTGCCGACCTCGCCGTCGATCTTCAGCACGCCGTCGTAGTTGGAGAGCATGTGGCCTGCCACCGGGCGGGTGAAGGCGTACTGGGTGTCGGTGTCGATGTTCATCTTGATGACGCCGTAGGACACCGCGTCGGCGATCTCCTTGTCCGAGGAACCCGAGCCGCCGTGGAAGACCAGGTCGAACGGGTTGGCCTTGCCGAGCTTGGCACCGACCTGTGCCTGGATGTCCTTGAGGATCTCCGGACGCAGCTTTACGTTGCCCGGCTTGTAGACGCCGTGCACGTTGCCGAAGGTCAGCGCGGTGATGTAGCGGCCGTTTTCGCCGGATCCCAGCGCAGCAACGGTGGCCAGTGCGTCTTCGACCGTCGAGTAGAGCTTGTCGTTGATGGCGTTCTCCACGCCGTCTTCTTCGCCGCCCACGGCGCCGATCTCGACCTCGAGGATCTGCTTGGCTGCGGCGGTGCGCGGCAGCAGTTCCGCGGCGATGCGCAGGTTCTCTTCAAGGGTCTCGGCGGAGCCGTCCCACATGTGCGAGTTGAAGTACGGGTTGCGGCCGGCGGCGACCTCTGCCTCCGAGGCGGCCAGCAACGGCAGCACGAATTCGTCGAGCTTGTCGGCCGGGCAGTGGTCGGTGTGCAGGGCGATGTTCACGCCGTAGCTCTTGGCTACTTCGCGCGCGAAGGCGGCGAAGGCCAGCGAACCGGTGACCATGTTCTTGACGGAGGCACCCGACCAGTAGGCTGCGCCACCGGTGGACACCTGAATGATTCCGTCGGATTCGGCTTCCGCGAAGCCGCGAATGGCAGCGTTCAGGGTTTGCGACGACGTCACGTTGACTGCGGGGAAGGCGTAGCCGCCGGCCTTCGCAGAATCAATCATGGCGTTGTACTGTTCCGGGGTTGCGATGGGCATACTGACTCCTGTGTAGATAAGGAATTGTGGGGAGTAGACCTCGTTGGCTGCCTCCATCCTATCTACATGTGTGCTGGATCGCTTACGGGATGACGCATGGCCCCGGAGGGTGACATGCCAAGGGCGCCGGTTCACGGCGCCCTTGGCATGCTATCTACTGATCCTTGTCCACCGCACCGCCCGGAGCGGCGGGCGTTTGGCCCGTGGTTGCCGCCGCGGGCTTCGGCGCCGGCTCCACGACCTTGGGCTTGGCAACCACAACCTTCTTGACCGGGGCGGGTGCTGCCACTTTCTTGACCGGTGCCTTCGCAACCGGCACCTTTTGCACCGGGGCCGGCGCTACCACTTTCTTGACCGGTGCCTTGGCAACGGGCTTCGACTTGGCCACAACCTTCTTGGGTGCCACCGCCTTGGGCGCCGGAGCCGCAACCGTCTTCGGCTTGGCCACCGCCTTGGGCGCCGGAACCGCGACAGCCTTCGGCTTGGCCACCACCTTCTTGGGGGTCACCGCCTCGGGCGCCGGAGCTGCGACAGTCCTTGGCTGAGCTGCAGGTGCCGGCTCGGCTTCAACGACCTTCGACTCTTGCACGACCGGTGCCTTTTGAACTGCAGGAGCCTGGTTGTCGGAGTCCTGCTCAGTCGGGGCGCCATCATCCGGTTCCGTGTTCGGCGCATCGACCTTGGGTTGCTCGGCCGGCCCGCCAACCTCGGCATCGGGTGCCTGGGGCGTTACTACCTCGGGCGATTCCGGCTCGTCGTCCGGGGCCGGCGGTTCATCTGCCGGATCTGCTGGAGGCTCCTCTACGTCGGGTTCGGGCAAGGGCACCGTGACCGTCGGGACCTCATTGGGCTCCGGGACCGTAGTGGTTGGATCCGGTGCCGTGGTCGTCGGCGACTCGCTCGGTTCCGGGCTCGTCGTATGTGGCAATTCCTCCTGGGTGTCCGGGGCCGGGGCCTTGGTCGTCGGCGGCTTGGGCGCAGGCTTGGGCGCAGGCTTGGGCGAAGCGTTTGGCTTCGGGGCCGGCTTGACGGTCGGCGCCGGTTTGGTGCTGGGTTGCTCCTTGACCTGTGGCGTCGGCTTTGGCTTAGCTGCGGGCTTGGGCTTGACTGCAGACTTGTGCGTTGGCTGCGGCTCGGCCTTGAGCTTGGCCTTAGGCACGTGCCGGCTCGGCGCCGCGCCTGAAACGTAAGACCTCGGCACCCAAACCCAATGGTCCGGGGTATCCCCCGTGTTGGCCGCATGGCTGCGAGGGGCGCCGCTGTTGCGGATCGGTTCCGCCGCAATGGTGGTGTGGCGCGAATCGATCATCGGGTTCGGTTGGCCCGCGACCGGAGGCAGGAAGTTTCGTGGATCGTTCCACCGGCCGTTGATGATCACCTCGAAGTGCACATGGCAACCGGTCGAGTTCCCGGTGGTGCCGCTGAGCGCAATGAGCTGGCCTTGCTTGACCGTGTCCCCGACCTTGGCGATGAGCATTGAGTTGTGGCTGTAGCCGGTATGCACCGATGAGCCGTGGTCGATGGTGACACGCATGCCGGAATGGCCGGCCCAGGCCGATTGGATGACCACCCCGTCCGCGGACGCATACACCGGGGATCCGCAAGGAACGGCATAGTCCTGCCCGACGTGGATCTGTGTTCCCGGCCCCGTCGGGTTGTGCCTCCAGCCGTACGGGCTGGTGATATGCAAGGTCGCGACCGGATGCATAAGTTGGATTTTTCCGGGCAGTGCCCCAAGCACGCCCACCCTTTGGCCCCCGAGGGCACCCACGGCATTCTGTTGCGTGGCGATGCTCGGCGCGAAGCCCGCATGCGTCACGTAAGAAGGCACAAGGCCACCGTCCCCCGAACCGGCGCTGGTGATGCCCAGCGATTGCGACGAGATTGCGTCGACGCCACTGAACAACGAGACCCTGACCGGTTGCACATAGGCAGCGGCCTGGTAACTCACTCCCCCGGCGGGTTGTGGTGCAAGTTGGTCCTGGGCAAGGCCCAGTCCCGGTGCGCCGGAAATTGCCACGGCCGCGGCCACGGCAAGGCCCAACGCAGAAATTTGTGGAATCTTGGTTTTTGCATTGCCGAGCTGGCTCGACACACGTCCCCGATTAACTTGATGTTTTTTCATCGGTAACAGCCCCCTGTTTGAGTCACCATGAAGTTTTTGCGCAGCCAAAAATGAGGTCGGCTTTCTGGCTATGAACCAGCGAGTTGTCCGTGTCACCCCAAGCAACTGAACACTTAGCGATCACCGTAACGCACCTGCGCCAAGGAATAAAGAGATATTTGCAAGACATTGCAAATATCTTCTGTGTCCTGACCCGGGTCATCTGTGACGATTCCGCGTCAGGACACAGGTGGCGCTCGACGCTTCGGGACATCGGTTTCGGTTCGCGCGGCTCGAGCTGCCTAGGGAAGCGGGTTAACCGCATAGTTAAGTTGAGGCTTCCCCAAGTCATCGTCCGGCTCGCACCGGTGACTTTTCAATATCCGAAAAGCTCCGTGCTTGTGACCACATCGCCCAGACGCACCCCGTCGAAGGCCGTATGCCACGGCTCCAAGCCCAAATGTGCTTTCATTGCCCGTTCAAAAATTATCGGTGCGGATGTTTTCCTAAAAGGAATATTCTCCGCCTCGATATCGGAAGCTGCTCGCCTGCGTTTACCCTTGAAATCCTCAACCTTGCAGTTGCCAAGGTCGCTGGCTCCGGTTTTGTACGCCGGCAGGTATTTCTTGCTGTCAACAGCGCGGTTTTCCAGAATCTTCCAGCGTCCCGGACGAAATAGAGCGTCGAATGTCAATCCGCCAAAGAGCGTCTTGGACTGAAGCGCATCTGAAATCCTTGAACCAACTTCATCCTCTGGTGCCACGAAGTCAAAGAGCACGACGTAGTGGGAGGCCAAGTAGGAAGACACAACTTGGCCGACCGCAGCAGTTCCGTCACGGAGCGAAATGCTAAAGACGTCTCCATCTTTGAGAGTGCTGATCTTTTCCGCCTTTGCCAATGGTTTCCTCCAACGGATGCTACGGCTCCTCAAACATCAGCATGCCAGCGAGAAAGAACCGGACGCGTATTTGTCCAGGAAAATACCCGCCAGGCGTCAGGACCGATTGCCCCCCCTGATCCACTGGCCCACGACTCACCCTAAAACCATGGCCGTTCCAAGGATATACAACCCCCGCGCGACCCTTTTCGCATATGATGCGCATCAGATTTTTCCCGACCGCCAAAAGAGAAAGAGGAGCACAAAGAATATAAGCATCGAAATCTGAATCGGAATACCATTCCTGTTCCGGTT
This sequence comes from Paeniglutamicibacter sp. MACA_103, assembly GCF_045798555.1. NCBI lineage: Bacteria > Bacillati > Actinomycetota > Actinomycetes > Micrococcales > Micrococcaceae > Paeniglutamicibacter > Paeniglutamicibacter sp. MACA_103. The sequence continues at coordinate 18,381 of NZ_JBIXLN010000017.1, forward strand.
GGAAGCGACGTGGAACGACTACGAGGATTCCGCTGTGGTTGCGGGCGAAGAAGGCGTCGCCGCGATGCCGTCACCGGTGGTCGGCGCACCACTTGGCGATTCCGTGGCCGGAGTTGCGGATCTCAATTCGGGCAACTTGCTCGGCGACACGGTCGACGCACTGGTCGACGACACGCTCGCACTGGTGTATTCCGACTCTGTCGGCTCGCTGCTCGGCGAGCTGCTCGACGCGCTTGTCGGCGACTCAGTCGGTTCGGCGGACGGCGAAACAGTCGGTGTCTCGGTGGTCGGGGACGGACTGGTCGGAGGCGTTGTCGCTTCGCTAGGCTCCGGCGTCGGGTTCGTTTCGGGTGCCGGCGTCGTTGTGGGCGAGGGCGTAGCCGGTGTAGGCGTGGCGCTTGGCTTCGGCGTTGGAGTTTGCGTCGGTTGCGGCGAAGGCGTTTCTTCGGGCTTGGCTTCTTCACTTGCCTTGGGCCGCGGAGTTTCACTCCCGGGCGCCGTTGCCGTCGGTGGGGCCTTAGTCGGCCCCGGCACTTCCACCTCGATGTCGTGCCCGTTTTCGCTCTCGTTTCGAGGATCGCCGGTGTTGCGGATCGGTTCGGCCGCGATGGTCGTGCGGCGCGAATCGATTTTCGGGTTCGGCTGGCCGGGGATGACGGGCAGGAAATTCCGGGGGTCGTTCCACCGGCCGTTGATGATGACCTCGAAGTGCACGTGGCAGCCGGTCGAGTTGCCGGTGGTGCCGCTGAGTGCAACCAGCTGGCCTTGCTTGACAGTGTCCCCGACCTTGGCGATGAGCCGTGAATTGTGGCTGTAACCGGTGCGCACCGAGGATCCGTGGTCGATGGTGACACGCATTCCGGAATGGCCGGCCCACGCCGATTGGACGACGGTCCCGTCCGCGGACGCAAACACCGGGGAGCCGCAAGGAACGGCATAGTCCTGCCCGATGTGGATCTGGGTGCCGGGCCCTGTCGGATTGTTCCGCCAGCCGTAGGGACTGGTGATGTGTCTGGAGGCGACCGGGTGGATCAATTGGATCCCTCCGGGCAAAACGCCCAGCGGCCCCGCGCTTTGTCCCACGAGGTTTCCTGCGAACAGGCCGGGTGTCCCGATGGAGCCGAGCGCCGAACCGGGGTCCGAGGCATCGGCGACCTGCACCCCCGCCGCGGCGCTGGTGATGTTTTCCATGTCCCAGGCAATGGCGTCGATCCCGCTCAGCAGCGAGACTTCAACCGGCCTGCTGTAGGAGGCCATATCGACCGCCAGCGGGGAAAACGCCGCGGGGACGGAGTCGATCTGGCGACCCGCAAGGGTCGGCGTGCTGGAGACTGCAAGTGCGGCAACGACCGCGAGCCCCACGGCAGCCGCCTTGGCTGCCTCTGGTTGCCTGCGCACCTTGCGTGGCTTGGGCAGCGGGAGCGGGTGATTGACGTGATGCTTCTTCACCAGCGGGTCTCTCCGTTCCCCGTGTTGAAAACTTGGCCGCTACCGACGCGCGTATTCGACGTCGTTCCCGCGTTGGGAACGGTGGCTGCCCAAGCCCACCGCGCGGGGCCGAGCGCCCAATACTCACGTTAACGGAACGGCGGCGGGGAAAGAAGGGATATCCGCCATACGTTTGGCTTTCAGGCCAACCGGCTACCTGCGGCTAGACGGTCTGGTTGAAGACGTGACGCCTGATCCACGCATGCATGGCGATGCCGGCAGCCGATGCTGCGTTGATAGAACGGGTGGAACCGAACTGCTCGATCGACAATGTCGCCTCGGCGCTTTGGTGGACTTCCTCGCTCAGGCCCGGCCCTTCCTGGCCGAAGACCAGCACGCAATTGCGTGGCAGTTCATAGGTTTCCAGCTTCTGGGAATCCGGGAAGATGTCGATTCCGATGATCGCCAGCCCTTCCCCCTCGGCCCAGGCAACGAATTCCTCGACCGTGGGGTGGTGGCGCACGTGTTGATAGCGGTCGGTGACCATCGCACCGCGCTTGTTCCAGCGGCGGCGTCCGATGATGTGCACTTCCTTGGCCAGGAAGGCGTTGGCGGTGCGCACCACGGTGCCGATGTTCATGTCGTGCTGCCAGTTCTCGATGGCGATGTGGAAGTCGTGGCGGCGCTCGTCGAGGTCGGCGATGATCGCTTCCATGGACCAGTAGCGGTACTTGTCCGCCACGTTGCGCCGATCCCCGTGCTCCAGCAGCTCGGCATCGAAGTGGTCGCCGGAGGGATACTCGCCCTCCCACGGGCCGACGCCCACCTCGGGGCGTTCCTCGTGGACGGGATCGAACTCAGTGGGCTCTGGTGCAGGGGAATCAACGGCGGAAGTCACTTCTCAAGGGTAGTCGCCATTGGCGGCACGCCGGATTCCTGCCGCGAAACCGCACCTTGGGTGGCCGCGCCCACACCGGCTTTCCGGCCGGTTGATGGCAAACTTGCCTAAGGCACGAATGGCTCGCCGGAGTTCCCGGCCCGGCACGCAAGGAGGGGTCCATGCCCATCATCGACAATGCGATTTACGTCAAGGGCAAGCGCGTGATCCATCCCCCGGACCTCAGCTCCACTTTCGAATCCATGAAGGAATACGGCGGCATGGCCTGGCTGGGACTCTACCGTCCCGACCAGGCGGAAATGCAGGAAGTCTCCGAGGAGCTTGGCCTGCACGAACTGGCGGTGGAGGACACGCTCTCCGGCCACCAGCGTCCCAAGCTGGAGCACTACGGGGACCACCTTTTTGTGGTGCTCCGCCCGGCCCGGTACATCGACGAGTCCGAAAAGGTCGAGTTCGGGGAATTGCACGTCTACGTCGGCGCCGACTTCGTCGTGACGGTCCGCCATGCAGAGTCGCCCAAGCTGGCGCAGGTGCGCCACCGCCTCGAAGAGGAATCCGGGCTGCTGGCGATCGGCCCCGAGGCCGTCCTCTACGCGGTCGTTGACCAGGTCGTCGACGAATACGAGCCGGTGATTGCGGGCCTGAGCAATGACATCGACGAGATCGAGGACCAGCTCTTCTCCGGGGCACCGGATGTCTCGCGGCGCATCTACGAACTGTCCAGGGAGGTCATCGAGTTCCAGCGTGCGCTCGCGCCGCTCGAGGACGTCCTGGCCCGCTTGCGCAGGGACTTCAGGCTCAGCGACATCTCCGAAGACGAGGCCCTGGAACTTGACCGCAAACTCATCGACGTCCAGGACCACGCGATCCGGCTCACCGAGCGCATCACCTCCTTCCGCGCGCTGCTGGCCAACGCGCTCTCACTGTCCTCGACCCTGGCCTCGCAGCGGGCCACCGAGGCGGGACTGGCGCAAAACGAGCAGATGAAGAAGGTCTCGTCCTGGGCAGCCATTCTGTTTGCCCCCAGCCTTGTCACCGGCGTCTACGGCATGAACTTCACGCACATGCCCGAACTGGATTTCAGCTTCGGATATCCGGCCGCGATCGGGTTGATGTTTGCCCTCAGCGCGGGGCTCTTTGCCATTTTCAAGAAGAACAATTGGTTATAGTCCCCACACTTGCTTCACGTGCGACCTCCGAACCTGAAAGACTGGGGTCAACTGCAGGTTGCCTTTGAAAGGAACACCCACACGTGTCAACGCATGAACCACGCAACGTCCACGACATTGAATGCTGGCTCACGGACATGGACGGGGTGCTTGTCCACGAAAACCAGGCCATCCCGGGCGCCGCGGACATGATCGCGCATTGGGTCTCCACCGGCAAACGCTTCCTGGTGCTGACCAACAACTCCATCTACACCCCGAGGGACTTGCGTGCACGACTGCTCTCCTCCGGGCTGGATGTTCCCGAGGCGAACATCTGGACCTCGGCCATGGCAACGGCGGAATTCCTGCGCCGCCAGCGTCCGGGCGGGCGCGCCTTCGTGATCGGCGAGGCCGGGTTGACCACCGCGCTGCACGATGCCGGTTTCATCCTGACCGACCAGGACCCCGAATACGTGGTGTTAGGCGAGACCCGCACGTACTCGTTCGAGGCCATCACCAAGGCAATCCGCCTGATCGCCGCCGGCGCCCGTTTCATCACCACCAACCCGGATGTCACCGGCCCCTCACCCGAGGGCCTGCTGCCTGCCACCGGATCCGTGGCGGCATTGATCACCCAGGCCACCGGCAGCGCGCCCTATGTGGTTGGCAAGCCGAACCCGATGATGTTCCGCTCGGCCCTGAACCGGATCGACGCGCATTCGGAAACCACCGCGATGATCGGGGACCGCATGGACACCGACATCGTCGCGGGCATGGAAGCAGGGTTGCTGACCATCCTGGTCCACACGGGAATCACCCGTCCCGGCGACGTGGCATCGTTCCCGTTCCGCCCGGATGTGGAACATGATTCGGTGGCCGAGATCCTGGCCGAGCTTCGCGAGGGACGCGTCGGCGAGGATTCGTTCGTTGCCACCGGGCCGCACGAAGACTGATCCGTAGCCAAGTCACGGTGGCCCACGGCTAGGCAAGCTTCAGCTGGTCCGCCACCACGCGCCCATCGTGGATGACGGTGCGGTCGGACCCGCGGTCCATGACCGCGCTGGAAACTGTTTCGCCCGCGAGCAACACCATGTCGGCCCGGTCCCCCACGGACAGGCCCGGGCGGTCGGTCGTCGAGCGCAGCCGGGCCAGGCCCCGGTCCATGATGCTTGCCCCGCCCCAGGTGGCGATGGCCGTGGCATGTTCGATCAATTCGTCCTGGCGCAGCCCGTGGGTGAAGGCGAGCTGCCAGGTGCGCGAGAGCAGGTCGCAGTCCCCGTAGGGGCTCCAGTAGTCGCGTTGGCCGTCCTCGCCCAGGCCGACCCGGATTCCGGCTGCGGTCATCGCCGCCAGGTTGAATTGCTTGCCCGAGGTGGCCGGGGCAACCGTTGCCCAGGAAATATCCAGGGCGCTCATCCCCTCCAGGACCCGTGCGGTGGCCGCCTCGGAAACGTTGCCCAGTTCGTAGGCGTGCGAGAGCGTCACCCGCCCCTCCATGCCCAGGGCCCGGGTGCGTTCCATGATGAGTTCGGTGCTGAAATGTGCCAGGTGGCCCGGCTCGTGGAGGTGGATGTCGACGTCAACCTGGTACTTCTCTGCAAGCCCGAACACGATGTCCAGGTGCCGCACCGGGTCCCGGTCCAGCTGGCAGGGGTCGATGCCGCCCATGACGGTGGCGCCGAGCTTCAGGGACTCCTCCAGGTAGGGCACTGTTCCCGGTTCAAGCAGCAGTCCGGCTTGCGGGAAGGCCATGATCTGCACGTCTGCGGAAGCCGCGAATTTTTCCTTGGCGGCCAGCACCGCCTCGAACTTTTCCAGCTTGCAGTCGACATCGATCTGGGCGTAGCTGCGCACCCGGGTCGTGCCGTGGGCAATCATGCGCTCCAGGGTTCCGGCGACCCGCTCGAGCAGGGAAACCTCGGCGTTGCGCCAATTCTGGCGGTCGTTCAGCATCATGCCCCAGACACCCGGCGCCCCCGTGTGGGCGCGGAAGGGCAGCCCGACCCGGGTCGAGTCCAGGTGCACGTGGACGTCCGAGAATGCGGGAAGGGCCAGCCGCCCGCGGCCGTCGGTGCCGCCGTCCACGGGAAGCTGGGGGTTGTGCGGGGCCATGCCGCCGATCAGCCCGTCGGTGATTTCGAGGTCCACGGCTTCCCGGCCCCACGGCCTCACGTTGCTGATCAGCACTGTGCATTCCCCTGTTCGCGTTGACCGCCGGATTACTTCTGCGGCACAAGCCCCAACTCTTCCATGTCGGGAATGCGAGGGGAAGCCCCGCGGATTGCCTGCGCCAAGTCCCCCTTGACGTGGGTTCGACTCCGGCCAGGGACTTCCGTCTCGACCGTCCGGCGCGGGGTCACCGACACTCGTGGCGGACAACGGACTGCGGAAGAGGTGCCCCATCGGGTGCCGGGCTCCCACCGATCATGGCGCCCTGGCTACTCCCAGCCCTCAGTGGCGTCGCGCACCTCGGCGTAGCGTTCGTAGATCTCCGGTCGGTGCGCCGCCTCGTAGCGGTTCGAGTCGACGGACTTCCAGGCGGGAGGTGCTGCCGCACCGCCCAGTGCCCAGGCCGCTTGGCGTGCCGCCCCCAGGGCCACGTATTCGGCCGTGGCGGGCACGTCCACGGCAAGCCCGAAGACCTCCGGGGCGATGCGGCGCACGGCCTCGGACTGCGCCCCGCCGCCGATGAGCAGGATCCGCCCGGTGGCGACGCCGGTGGCGTTTTCCAGGGCCGCCACCGCGTCCTTCATGGAGCACAGCAGGCCCTCGACGATGGCGCGGGCGAATTCCTCGCGGCTCGTGGTTGCCCGAAGTCCGTGCATCAGGCCGCTCGCGTTGGGCCGGTTGGGGGTGCGTTCCCCGCCGAGGTACGGCAGCAGAACGGCGGAGGAGGCACCCGCCTCGGCGCCCAGGGCCAGCCGGGTGAATTCCGCGTGGTCGACCCCGAGCATGCGTGCCCCGAAGTCCAGCACCGGTGCCCCGTTCAGCGTGCAGGCCAGCGGCATGTAGCGACCGGTGGCGTCGACGAACCCGGTGACAAGCCCGCTGCCGTCATGGACGCTCTCATCCACCACCGCGGAGGCGACGCCGGAGGTTCCGATGGATACACAGACATCTCCCGGCCCCAGGTCCAGTCCCAGGGCCGCTGCCATGTTGTCCCCTGTGCCGGCGGCGATCCTTGCCCCGCCCCGGGTGGCCCCGACGATTTCATTGGGTGCGGCCAGGCGGGGAAGGTTGACTCCGCGGCCCAGCGCCGCGGCGGCGAGGTCGGGAAGGAACTTCCGTGCGGCGGTCGAGTAGTACCCGGTGCCGGAGGCATCCCCGTGGTCGGTGGTCATTTCCGTGCGCCCGCCCAGCTGCCACGTCAGGTAGTCGTGGGGCAGCAGCACGGAGTCGGTGCGCTGCGCGTTTTCGGGCTCCACGTCGCGCATCCAGCGCAGCTTGGAGGCGGTCAGCGAGGCCACCATGACCGATCCCACGGCATCGGCGCAGCCCTGGGGCCCGCCGAGCTCGGCGACCAGGTCCCGGGCCTGCGGGGCGGAGGCGGTGTCGTTCCACAGCATGGCCGGGCGCACCGACTCCCCGGCCGCGTCCAGCGCGACCATGCCGTGCTGCTGCCCGGCCACCGAGACCGCGGCCGAGCGTTCGAGCAGCCCGGCGGTGCTTGCCTCCATGGCCTCCAGCCAGCGAGCGGGCTCGATCCGGGTGCCCTCGGGGTGGGGCTGGCGGCGCTGTTCGATGACCTCGCCGGTCTCGGCGTGCACCAGCACCGCCTTGCAGGATTGGGTGGACGAGTCAATGCCCAGGACGTACTGCGAACCCATCGAAGGCCCCTTCGTTACTGTGTCGCGGCGACATGGATGGTGACGCCAAGCTCGTGCAACCGGGCGCGGTGGTGTTCGGGCAACGCGTCGTCGATGACGACATCGTCAAAGTCCCCCACGTCCATGACGTGGTAGAGGCCGGCGGACTCGAACTTCGTGCTGTCCACCAGCAGCACCTTGCGCGCCGCCATGGAGATCATGGCGCGCTTGGTCAGCGCGGCCTCGGCGTCGGGGTGGAACAGCGCGTCGTTTTTCAGCGCGGTGGTCGACACGAAGACCACGTCGGCGGTGATGCGGTGCAGCTGTTCGACCACGACGGATCCGAGGAACGAATCGGTTTCCGGGTAGTACTGGCCGCCCAGGCCCACCAGGGCGATGTGCGGCTGGCCGGCGACGATGTTCATCAGCTGCAGCGAATGGGTGATGACCGTCGAGGGGTGGCGTCCTGCGAGGAAGGGGCCCATGGCGCCGACGGTGGTCGAGTCGTCCAGGCCCACTACGGCCCCGGCGGGGATCAGCTCCGCCGCTCTCCGGGCCAGCGCTTCCTTGGTGGCCGAGTTCATGTGGCGGCGCAGCCGCACGTCGCGTTCGGCCATGCGGCTGGTGATGGCGCGGGCTCCCCCGCGGACGCGCTCGAGGCGGCCGTCCCTGTCCAGCTGCTCGAGGTCCCGGTGGATGGTCATGGCGCTGACGCCGAAGTGCTCGGCCAGTTCCTCGACCTTGACGCTTTGGGCCTTGGCAACGTAGTGCGTGACCTCGTCGCGGCGGGTTTCCGGGGGCAGGCCAAAGCGTTCGGGCCCGGCAGCCGCCCCCACGCCGATCTCTTCAATAGTCACAACATTCATGATAGATCCGTCACCCGTTGAATCAAAAAGTGCAATACCTGCATGGAACTTAACACATTTCTTGTGATCTTTGTCTTGTTTGGTGTTAGATTGGTGCGATCACTACGACGACGTGCAGGACGCAAGGGAGCGACATGACCGTGGAAGCACAGCCAAGCATGCAAAATGGTGCGAACGAAGCCCGCGAGGGCATCCTCGAACGCATGGGCCTGCCGCGCCCACTGCTCTGGGGTTTCGTCGGGCTGATGCTGTTCATGATCGGCGACGGCGTGGAGACCAACATCCTCACGCCGTTCCTGACCGCCGAGCACGGATTCACCATCCCCATGGCCGGGACGCTGGTCACCGTCTACGGCATTGCCGTGGCCATCGCGGCCTTCCTCTCCGCCTCGCTGTCAGACCTCTGGGGACCCCGGAAGGTCATGTTCATCGGCGCCGGCATCTGGGTGGCCTTCGAAATCCTCTTCCTGGTGGTGGCCCTGAACGCCTCCAGCGTGGCGCTGATCTTCATCGCCTACGGGCTGCGCGGCTTCGGATACCCCTTCTTCGCCTACGGGTTCCTGGTCTGGATCAGCGCCACCGCCAACGCCAAGCGGCTGGCCGTGGCCATTGGCTGGTTCTACGTCGCCTTCAGCGCCGGGCTTCCCACCCTCGGCGCCCTGACCGCCAGCGCCTCGCTGGACCTCTTCGGGCTGGACTACTACCAGACGCTCTGGATCTCCCTGGTGCTGGTGGTTGCCGGTGCCGCCGTGGCGCTGCTCGGGGTGAAGGAAAAGACCGGGCGCGGCCCGCTGGTGGCCAATTCCGACGAGGTGTTCAAGACCCTCGCCTTCGGCTTCACCCTGCTGCGCACCAACCGCAAGGCACTGATGGTCATGCTCACCCGCACCATCAACTCGATCCCCACCTACGGCATGGCGATCTTCTTCCCCGCCCTGTTCACCGACCAGTTCGGCTGGAGCGTGGGCCAGTTCCTGATCCTCACCACCGTCATCTACGCCGTGAACATCCCCTGCAACCTCTTCTTCGGCGCCCTGGGCGACAGGCTCGGCTGGAGCAAGACGGTGACATGGTGCGGCGCGGTGCTCTGCGCGGTCTCGATGCTCGGGCTCTACGTGGTCCCCGCCTTCGCAGTGTCCCGCGACTGGGACTCGGCCTATGCCCTGACGCTGCTCGTCGGAGCCTTCTTCGGCATCGGGCTGGCCGGGTTCGTACCCCTCTCGGCCATCGCGGTGTCCCTGGCCCCGAAAAACCCCGGTGCGGCCATGGCCTCCTACAACCTGGGCATCGGCGCCGCGGTATTCGCCGGACCGCTGCTGGTGGCCGTCCTCTACTCGGCCCTCGGCGCTGCGGGCATGGTCTATCTCTTTGCCGCCCTCTACCTGGTGGCGGCCGTGATGTCCCACGCCCTGCGTGGCACCCAGCCCGGCTTCAACGGCGTGCCGCTGCCGAAGCCCGAACGCGTTTCCTAGCAACCCGCGCCCCGACTTCCCCGATTTCACATTCGATCCAAGGAGCACCGAACCCGCCATGGAACTGAACAACACGGCCCTCGCGCACATCCCCGCCCCGGTGGCCGTCCCCGGCTACGACCGCTCCGCGGTGAGCGCCGGCATCATCCACTTCGGCGTCGGCGGCTTCCACCGGGCGCACCAGGCCATGTACCTGGATGAGCTCATGAACCAGGGCAAGGCGCTGGACTGGGGCATCCGGGGCATGGGCGTCATGCCCTCGGACGTGCGGATGCGCGACGCGCTGGCGGCCAGCGACGGCCTCTACACCCTGGTGGTGAAGAACCCCGACGGCACCCGCGAGGTCCGGGTCATCGGCTCCATCATCGACTACGTCTTCGCCCCCGAGGACCCTGCCGCCGCCGTCGAGGCACTGGCCGACCCCGCCATCCGCATCGTCTCGCTCACCGTGACCGAGGGCGGCTACAACGTCCACCCGGTCACCGGGGAATTCGACCTTGCCAACCCCGCCATCGCCGCGGACCTGGCCGACCCCGCAACCCCGGGCACCACCTTCGGACTGATCAGCGCCGGACTGAAGCTGCGCCGCGAGCGCGGCATCGCCCCGTTCACGGTCATGAGCTGCGACAACATCCAGGGCAACGGCGAGGTCGCGCACAAGATGTTCGGCGCCTTCGCCTCGGCCCTGGATGCCGAATTCGGCACCTGGGTCGAGGCCAACGTGCCCTTCCCCAACTCCATGGTCGACCGCATCACCCCGGTCACCACCGACGCGGACCGGGCGGATGTCGCCCAGCGCTACGGCATCGACGACGCGTGGCCGGTGGTGTGCGAGGACTTCACCCAGTGGGTGCTGGAGGACAAGTTCGTCTCCGGCCGCCCGCCCTACGAGGATGCCGGGGTGCGGCTGGTCGCCGACGTGGTCCCGTACGAGCTGATGAAGCTGCGCCTGCTCAACGCCACCCACCAGGGCCTGTGCTACTTCGGGCACCTGGCCGGGTACCGCGCGGTGCACGACGTGGCCCGCAACCCGCTCTTCGCCAACTTCCTGCTCCGCTACATGGACGAAGAGGCGACCCCCACCCTGGCGCCGCTGCCCGGCGTGGACCTGGCCGCCTACAAGCTCAAGCTCATCGAGCGCTACAGCAACGAGTACGTGGCCGACACCGTGGCCCGCTTGTGCGCCGAGTCCTCGGACCGCATCCCGAAGTGGCTGATCCCGGTAGTCCGCGAGAACCTGGCCGCGGGCCGCCCGGTTGCACTGTCGGCCGCGATCGTGGCTTCCTGGGCGCGCTATGCCGAGGGCACCGACGAGCAGGGCAACGCGATCACGGTGGTGGACCGCCTCGCCGATGAACTGCGCGCCGTGGCCGGTGAGAACCGCGAAAACCCGACGGCGTTCATTGCGCAGCGCGAGCTCTTCGGCGACATCGTCGATGACGAGGCCTTCGCCGCACCGTACCGCGCCGCGCTCGCCTCGCTGCACGAGCACGGTTCACTCGCCACGCTCGAGGCGATCATGGCCGGGGAGCCGGCCGCCCAGTAGCCGCATTCCCCCTTTCGGCGCCGGATGCAGCAAGGCCCGGCCCCCGGGAGAATTTCCTCGGGGGCCGGGCCTTGGCGCGTGGAATCAGGCGCGCGCGTCCAACCAGGCGGCGGCTTCCTGCGCCAGCTGTGCCGGCGTGGCCGCGATGTCCAGCACCACTCCGGCTTCGTCGCTCTCCAGCGGCTCAAGCGTGGCCAGCTGGGATTCGAGCAGGCCCACCGGCATGAAGTGCCCGGGGCGGGCGCTCATGCGTTCGGTGAGCAGTTCGACGGTGCCGTGCAGGTGGATGAACACCGTGCCCGGGGCCTGCGCCCGGATCAGGTCGCGGTACTTGCGCTTGAGCGCCGAGCAGGCGATGACCATCGATCCGGATTCGGCCGAGCCGAGGCGTTCGCCGACCTCGCGCAGCCACGGTTCGCGGTCCTCGTCGTCCAGCGGGTGACCTGCGGCCATCTTCTCGATGTTGGCGGCCGGGTGCAGGGAATCCCCGTCGAGGAATCCCGCCCCCAGCTCCGCGCCCAGCAGCTCGCCCACGGTGGACTTGCCGCAGCCGGAGACACCCATGACGATGACCCGGTGCAGCATGGTGGACTTCTGCGTTTCCACGCCGTGCGCGACGGCTTCCATGACGTGCGCGCTCACCAGTCGTGGACGGTGCCGTCGATGAGACGGTTGTAGGGCAGGTAGGCCTGCTGGTACGGGTAGGACAGCGCGGCTTCCTCGTTGAACTCGACGCCCAGGCCCGGCTTGTTGCCCGGGTGCAGGTAGCCGTCCTCGAAGGTCATCGACTGCTCGAAGACCGTGTTGGTGGCGTCCGAGTGCTGCATGTACTCCTGGATGCCGTAGTTGTGGATGGCCAGGCCCACGTGCAGCTGGGCGGCGAAGCCCACCGGGGAGATGTCGGTCGGGCCGTGGAAGCCGGACTTGACCTGGTACTGGGCGGCGTAGTCCATGACCTTCTTCAGCGGCGAGATGCCGCCGAAGTGGGTGGAGGCGGCGCGCACGTAGTCGATGAGCTGTTCCTTGATCAGCGACTGGAAGTCGTAGACCGTGTTGAAGACCTCGCCGATGGCGATCGGGGTGGTGGTGTGCTGGCGGACCAGGCGCAGCGCCTCCTGGTTCTCGCCCGGGGTGCAGTCCTCGAGCCAGAACAGGTCGTAGGGCTCCAGCGACTTGCCGAGCTTGGCGGCCTGGATCGGGGTCATGCGGTGGTGGCCGTCGTGCAGCAGCGGGATCTCGGGGCCGAATTCGTTGCGCACGGCCTCGAAGACGGTCGGAAGGTGGCGCAGGTAGGCGCGGGTGTCCCAGTCCTCTTCCACCGGGTAGGCGCCGCGGCCGGCGGGCTCGTAGTCGTAGCGTTCGCCCGAGGCCTGGGTTTGGGCGGCAACGCCGTAGACGGCCTTGATGCCCGGGACGGCGGTCTGCACGCGGATGGACTTGTAGCCCAGTTCCAGGTGCTCGCGGATCGAGTCGAAGAGCTGCTCGGTGTCGGTGCCCGAGGCGTGGCCGTAGGCGCGCAGGCCGTTGCGCGAGGCGCCGCCCAGCAGCTGGTAGACCGGCATGTTCGCGGCCTTGCCCTTGATGTCCCACAGGGCCATGTCCACGGCGGCGATCGCGGCCATGGTGATCGGCCCGCGGCGCCAGTAGGAGGAGCGGTAGAGGAACTGCCAGGTGTCCTCGATGCGGTGCGCGTCCTTGCCGATGAGCAGCTGCGCGACGTGGTCCTTGAGGTAGGACGCGACCGCAAGCTCGCGGCCGTTCACGGTTGCGTCGCCGATGCCGACCAGGCCGGATTCGGTGGTGACCTTGAGGGTCACAAAGTTGCGTGACGGGCTGGTCACAAATACTTCTGCCTTGATGATTTTCATGGCAATCCTTTCAAATGCGCGGTGCAACGGTGCACCGTTGGTGACGGGGAGGAAAGTTAGTGGGTGAAGCGGCCGCGCAGGGCGTGGATGGCGGAGACGGTGTCGGCGTTCTTGGCCAGTTCCGCATCGATCACGGCCACCAGTGCCGCGGTCTGTTGCGGGGTCCCGGTGCCAAGGGAGGCATCGGACAGAACGGCTTCCAGGGCAGCGGCGTTCGCATCCGCGACCGGCGTTCCGGAGGCGCGTTGCGCCGCCAACTGGTCGCACCAGGCCGCCAGCAAGCGCAGGGCCGCGACGCCGTCGCGCCCGGCGGCCTGCTCGGCGCGGAACACCGGCAGCGCCCGTGCGGCGAGCTTGATCGATCCGTCCGTGGCGATCTGGGCCAGGTAGTGGGCGATGCGCGGGTTTTCGAAGCGTTCGCGCAGGGCCAGGCGGTATTCGGGGACCTTGAGTTCCGGCTCGGTGAGGTGCGCGGAGGCGGCATCCCAGAATTCCTCGACCCAGCCGGAAACGGCGGGGTCGGCCAGGGCCTCGGCGACGGTGGCGTGTCCGCGCAGCTGCCCGGCAAAGGACATGAGCGTGTGGGCGCCGTTGAGCAGCCACAGCTTGCGGCGCTCGAAGGCCTCCAGGTCCGCGACGAACTGCGCGCCGGCCTTTTCCCAGGCGGGACGCCCGGCCGGGAAATCGCCGGAGAGCACCCAGGAGGAAAACGGCTCGGTGACCACCGGGGACACATCCCTGAAGCCGGTCTCGGCCGCCACCGTGGCGCGGTCAGCGTCGGTGGTGCGCGGGGTGATGCGGTCGATGGAGGTGTCGACGAACGACACGTTCGCATCGATCCAGCGGGCCAGCTCGGTGTCGATGGCCTGCGCGAAGCCGAGGATGCCGGCGCGGGTGACCGCTCCGTTTCCCGGCAGGTTGTCGCAGGAGACAATGGCCAGCGGCCAGCCGTCGCCGGAGCGGCGGGCGGCAAGGCCCACGAGGATCCGTGCCGCCGCGGTGGAGAGCTTCAGCTGGCCGAAGTCCGCCGCAGTGCTGGCGAAGAGGCCGGCGTCGTAGCGTTCGCGCAGCACCGACATGTCGGCCCGCACCGCCGCGTCGTCCAGGTCCAGCGCCGGTTCGCCGGCGCCGGCGGCCATCTTGTAGCCGGCCTCGGTGATGGTCAGGGTGAGGATCGCGGTGGACGGGCTGGCCAGCAGGGTGGTCAGGGCCGCCATGTCGTTTCCGTCGTGTGCCTCCACGATGGAATCGATGACCTCGAAGCTGTCGGCCTCCGCCTCGCGGCGGATCAGGGTGAACAACCCGTCCTGCGAGGCGAGCTCCCGGGCGGCGGTCGCGCTGCGTCCGGTGAACGCGGCGATCCCCCAGCCGTCGTTCGCCTTGGCGGTGTACCAGGCCTGGTGGGCGCGGTGGAAGGCGCCCAGCCCGATGTGCACCATGCGTACCTCGGCCTTGGGCGCGGGGTGGGTGGTGCGGTTCAGTTCCACGGTTTCCTTCGTTTGGGTGCTCACAGCTTGAAAGCCCGGCGCGGTGCGGCGTCGACGATGTCGACGATGATCTCGTGCGCGCGTTCCTCGGTGATCCGGTGCTCGGCGACCAGGCGGGCCAGGAAGGAGGCCTCCACGCGGCGCGAGGCGTCGTGACGAGCCGGGATCGAGCAGAAGGCGCGGGTGTCGTCGATGAAACCGGAGGACCGGGAGAAGCCGGCGGTCTCGGTGACGGCGGAGCGGAAGCGCATCATCGCATCCGGTGCATCCAGGAACCACCAGGGCGCCCCGATGAACACCGACGGGTAGAACCCTGCCAGCGGTGCGATCTCGCGGGAGAACACGGTCTCGTCGATGGTGAAGGGGATGAAGTGGAAGCCCTTGGCGGTGCCGAAGTCGTTGAGCATTGGCTGCAGGCCGGTGGCGAAGTCCACGGCGAAGGGGATGTCGTGCCCGGTGTCGCCGCCAAACCTGTTCAGCGTGGCGGTGTGGGTGTTGCGGTGCACGCCGGGGTGCATGGTCATGACCAGGCCGTCTTCAACTGCCATGGCCGCCTGCTGGTACATCATGTGCGCCTCGAAGGCGAAGGCCTCGGCGGTGGTGGCGGTGCCGGCCATGCCCTTGGCAAAGAGCGCGGCTGCCTCGTCACGGGAAAGCTTGAGCGTGGCCGCGGAGTGCGAGCCGTGGTCCGAGGACACCGCCCCGTGCTCGACGAAGTACGCACGGCGGTTGGCCATCGCGGCCATGTAGCCGTCGTAGCCGGTGGCCCCCTGGCCGGCGGCTTGGATCAGCGCGTCGGCCTTGGCGGCGAAGTCGGCGCCCCAGAACTTGATGTAGGCGTCGGGGCGGAAGGTCGGCAGCACGCGGGAGGTGAAGGATGCGTCGTCGGCCAGCGCGCGGTGCGCGGCCAGGTCGTCCAGCGGGTCGTCCGTGGTGGCCATGACCTCGATGTTGAAGGAGTCCATCAGCGCACGCGGGCGGAAGCCCGGCTCGTCGATCTTCGCCTGCAGCGCGTTGAACGTCGCCTCGGCGGTTTCCTCGCGGATGTCCAGATCGTCGATGCCGAAGACGTCGACGAATTCCTGGCGCAGCCAGTAGCCCGATGCGGTGCCGTCGAAGGCCTTCCAGTTCTTGGCGAAGGTGCGCCAGGCGTCCAGCGCGCTGACCTCCGAGGTGCCGCCGACGCGAAGCTGTTCCAGCGGGACGCCGTTGGCGTGCAGCAGGCGGGTCACGTAGTGGTCCGGGCTCAGCAGCAGCGCTGCGGGATCCGGGAACGGGGTGTCGTTGGCGATC
The DNA here is from genome assembly GCF_045798555.1 of Paeniglutamicibacter sp. MACA_103. Lineage (NCBI taxonomy): Bacteria > Bacillati > Actinomycetota > Actinomycetes > Micrococcales > Micrococcaceae > Paeniglutamicibacter > Paeniglutamicibacter sp. MACA_103. The sequence goes on from NZ_JBIXLN010000017.1 coordinate 34,193, forward strand.
ATCGCCGCGTCCACGTGGCCATGCGGCGAAATGATGGGCAGGTTTTCCACGTCTTTGTGGAGCGACCGGGCTATCTCGCGGACACCGGGGTCTGCGGGCAGGAGCCGATCGGCGTGGTTCGCAATCGAGGAAGGCATGTATTGATCGTCCGTATCCGTGGCAGGTATTGGCAACAAGTTGCCATGAGTTGCACCACTAGTCCCGCGGCGCGGTTTTCCCCTAGTTGCGGGGGCGTGCGGTGGAGCCGCGCAGCACCAGCCGGGTCGGCAGCACCACGGCCTGTTCGTGCGTGGAAACGGCGCCCCGTGAAATCGCCAAAAGGCTGCGCACCGCGGTGGCCCCCAGGGCGTGCAGGGGCGCCGCCACGCTGGAAAGCCCCGGGACGATCAACGAGGCGCCCGAGGAGTTGTCGAAGCCAATGATCGAGAAATCCTCCGGGATGCCGAAGCCATTGGCCTGCAGCCTGCGCATCAGCCCGAGGGCCAGCTGGTCGTTGTAGGCCAACACCGCGGTGGCCTTTCCCGTGGCAACCTTGTCCGCCGCCCGCGCCCCGCCGTCCATGGTGGGTGCGGCGGATTCGACCTTGGTGATGCGCACGTCGAGCTCCAGGCCCGCCTGTTTCACGGCTCCCCAGCGCATGGAGTCCGCCCACGAGGCCTCGGGGCCGGACAGGTAGGAAACCTCCTGGTGGCCCAGTTCCTTGAAGTGCTCGATGGCCCGGCGCACCCCGCGCACGTTGTCGGTGATCACGCTGGCCACACCCTTGACCCCGCGGTTCATCACCACCGTGGGCTTTTGCTTGGCCATGGCCCGGATCGCGGCGTCGGACATGCGCGAACTGCTGAGCACGATGCCGTCCACGATGTCCATGGAGCGCTCGATCGCCTCGCGCTCGATGACGCCGGATTCCCGGGTGTGCGCCAGGAGCATGGTGTAGCCGTTCAAGGCGGCTTCCTCCTCGGCACCGCGGATCATCTCGAAGTAGACCGGGTTGGAAATATCGGCCACCACCAGGGCAATGGTCCCGCGCCGGCTGCGCCCTTGGGCCATCGGGCGGCGCACGCTCACCGCCTGGTAGCCGATCTCGTCGGCGACCTTGCGGATGCGTTCGGCCGTGGCAAAACTGACCCTGCCGGGACGCGCAAAGGCCCGCGAAACGGTGGACGCGGAAACCCCCACGATGCGCGCAACATCGTAGATCGTTGCCGGACGGGGTTCTTCGGGTTGGGGGCTCACCCTCCCATCCTTGCGCGCCCGGCCGATAGTTGAAAGTCCGTGGCAACTAGTGGCAACAATTGGCTCGCGGTGCGTTGTGGCGTACATCATCAATGCAACCGTCAATGTGGCCGGGAGATGCCGTTGCAGGCATCGCCTCGCAAGGGCTAAGGGGCAACGTGGCCCCCTCGCCGGCCGGAAAGTAGCCTCCAGAGATGAAACTTCGCGTATTGCGAGCCGTCGCCCTGGCATCAGCAGCCGTACTTGGTCTAAGTGCGTGCACCGCTGGAGTCTCGGGGACCGCAGAAGCGGGAAAGACCATGGTTCTTTCCCTGAACCAATCAGAGTCGCACCCCTCGTACATTGCCCTGACCGGATTCGGCGAGCGCCTGAAGCAGGCCACCGACGGACGCTGGGACATCAAGGTCTACCCCAACGAGACCCTCGGCGCCCAGCAGGAGGTCATCCAACTGGTTTCCGACGGCTCGGTCGACATGGCCATCGCCTCGGGCACCCAGCTGGAAAACCTGAACCCGGATTTCGCAACGCTGAACCTCCCCACGGTCTTCAACAGCATCGAGCACCAGATCTCCGTGCTGCGCAACCCCGGAATCGTCGGCGAGCTGTTCTCCTCGCTCGAGGAATCCAAGAACCTCACGGTGCTCGGCGGCCTCACCCAGGGCGACCGGAACCTGTACACGGCGCAGGGGCCCATCGAGAAGCCGGCGGACCTGGCCGGCATGAAGGTCCGCGTCCAGGAATCGGACATCCACATCAAGATGGTCAACGCCATGGGCGGCTCCGCCACCCCGATGTCCTACGGCGAGGTCTACACCGCGATGCAGTCCGGCGTGCTTGACGGCGCCGAGAACAACGAGGTTTCCTACGTCACCCAGAAGCACAACGAGGTCGCAAAGCATGTGGCCCGCACCCGCCACCTGGTGGGCCTGGACTACATGCTCATCAACTCCGAACTCATGGAGAAGATGAACCCGCAGGACCGCGAGATCCTGGAAGCCGAATGGCAGAAGACCGTTGACGAGCACGTCAAGCTGTGGAAGACGGACACCCAGGCCGCCATCGACAAGGCCACCGCCTCCGGGACCAAGTTCAACGACGTCGACGAAGAGGCTTTCCGCAAGGCACTGGCCCCCGTGGTCGAAGGCGCCCTGAAGGGCGATGAGGCCCACGAACTCTACGACAACATCAAGGAGGCCGGAAAGTGAACGCGGTGAAGGCAGTCCTCGACGCCACCCTGAAGTGGCTGTGTGTCATCCTATTCAGCGCCCTCGTGCTGGTGGTCTGCTGGCAGGTCTTTAGCCGCCAGGTCATGCACGCCCCCGCCACCTGGACCACGTCCCTGGCCCAGTACCTCTTTGTCTGGCTGGCCCTCTTCGGTTCCGCCTACGTCTTTTCCGACCGCGGGCACATTGCCGTGGACTTCCTGGTCCGGGCCCTCAAGATCAATGAGAAGCGCACCACCGAGGTCTTCGTCCAGGTCGTCATCCTGCTATTCGCGGTGTTCGTGCTGATCTACGGCGGCATCCGCGGCGTCGACATGACCTGGAGCCAGAAGATCTCCGGGCTTCCGCTGAACATCGGCGCCATGTACCTGGCCCTGCCGATCTCCGGGCTCATGACGGCATTCTACGCGATCCACCACCTGGTTGAGGCGCTGCACGGACGCGGCCTGCCCAACGACAACGACGAAGAAATCCGGGAGGCGATCTAGGTATGGATGCAGCACTTGTAGCAGGCATAGTCCTGGTCGTCGGCATCGCCGTGCTCTTGCTGGCACGCGTCCCGATTGCCGTGGCCGTGGGCATTTCCGCCTTCCTGGCCGTGGCCGCGGTTATCGGCCTGGAAAAGGCCTCCTTCGTCGCCGCACAGCGGATGTTCACCGGCATCAACTCCTTCACGCTCTTGGCGATCCCGTTCTTCATCCTGGCCGGCGTGCTGATGAACAACGGCGGCATCGCCGGGCGCCTCATCGATGCGGCCAAGGTCTTGGTCGGACGCACCCCGGGTTCCCTGGCCCAGACCAACGTCGTGGCCAACGCCCTCTTCGGCTCGGTCTCCGGTGCCGCAGTCGCCTCGGCCGCAGCCGTCGGCGGGGTCATCGGCCCGCGCCAGCGCAAGGAAGGCTACGACAGGAACTTCTCCGCGGCCGTCAACATCGCCTCGGCACCCTCGGGCATGCTGATCCCGCCGTCGAACACCCTGATCGTGTACTCGCTGGTCTCCAGCACCTCGATTGCCACGCTCTTCGTCGCCGGCTATATCCCGGGCATCCTGTGGGCCCTGGCCTGCATGCTTGTCGTGTGGCTCTACGTGCGCAAGCGCCCGGAACTAAAGAACCACACCAAGGTCTCCCTGCCGGTGGCGCTGCTGACCATCTGGCGCGCGGTGCCCTCGATCCTGATGATCGTCATCGTCATCGGCGGTATCCTGGCCGGCGTCTTCACCCCGACCGAATCCGCCGCGATCGCCGTGGTGTACTGCCTGATCCTGGGGTTCGTCTACAAGGCCATCAAGGTCGGTGACCTTCCGCGCATCCTGATCGACGCCACGTTGACCACCGCGATCGTCATGCTGCTGGTGGGCGTGTCCACGATCATGGCCTGGGTCATGGCCTTCTCCGGCATTCCGGGAGCCATCTCCTCCGGTTTGCTGGGGCTGACCGATTCTCCGACGATGATCCTCATCCTGATCATGGTCATCCTGCTGATCGTCGGCACGTTCATGGACCCGACCCCGGCCATCCTGATCTTCGTGCCGATCTTCCTGCCGATCGTCACCACGTTCGGCGTGGACCCGATCCACTTCGGCATCATGGTCACGTTCAACCTCTGCCTGGGTACTATCACTCCGCCGGTGGGCAACGTGCTCTTCGTCGGCGCCCGGGTGGCGGGCCTGCGCGCCGAGCCTGTCATCAAGGCCCTGGTGCCGTTCTTCCTGGCCCTGGTGGCGATGCTCTTCGTCGTCACGTTCATCCCGCAACTGTCCATGTGGCTGCCGGACGTGCTGGGCCTGCTGGCCGAGTAGCGGCGAGCGCTTCAACCGCCTTGGCGCCGATGCGGTGCCGGAACCATTTACGGGTTCCGGCACCGCACTCGTTTAAGCCCGGGATTGCGTCAAGGAATTGAGCCAAGACCGCCCCGGTCCTCTGGGGTTCCCGGCGAAACCGGCGGCGGGTTTCCCGCGTCCTTTCGGGCTTCGGCCCTGCACTCCAATGAAGGCGGCGCAGCATGTCAAAGGCGCTTTTTTGGTGACCGACCGGTGCTTTTGGCAGGCGGAAAACCCGTGGATCGAGGGCAATATATGGCAACCACGTGCACTTTCACAGTGGTTCGCGTCACAGTGGATCTGCATCCAATGGCGGGCGTCACAACGGCCCCGTCATCGGTACTCGTACCCTGACTCAACGGAGAGCTCACCATGACTCGAATGTTCCCGCCGTCTTCGAAACGGCGCCGCACCGCGGCGGCCCTGGCACTGCCCCTGATACTCACCCTGGGGGCGACGTCCGCAAGCGCGCTGCCGCCGCAGGAGGGCACTGGCAAGCCCGCCCCCGCGGCCGTGGAAAAGAATGAAGGCAACCACGGAAAGCCGCCGACGCTCGGTGTCCGCATCAAGGACACCATCACGGTCAAGGGCCGCACATTCAAGGATCTCAACGCCAACGGCAAACTCGATCCCTACGAGGACTGGCGCCTGTCCGCCGGCGAGCGCGCGGCGAACCTGGTGTCGCTGATGACGCTGGAGGAGAAGTCCGGCCTCATGCTGATCGACACGCTCAATGCCGCCTGCGACCCCGTCACGAAGACGCGCGGCACCCTGGACCCCGCGGCAGCCGGCTACATCAACGACCAGAAGATGCACCGCTTCATCTTCCGCAACACCGTCACCAGTGAGGACCAGGCGGTGTGCGGCGCAACCGGCGGCGGCTTCCAGGCCAGCACGTCCCTGACGCCGCAGGAAGCGGCAACGTACATGAACTCCGTCCAGGAGCTCGGCGAGGCCACCCGCCTGGGCATCCCGATGCTCTACAAGTCCAACGCGCGCAACCACATCGACCCGAACGCGCGGGCCGGCATCAACGAATCCGCCGGCGCATTCACCGCCTTCCCCAAGGAGGCGGGCATTGCCGCCGCGGCACTCGGCGAGGAAGCGCTGCGCACCGGCGAGGCGCCCACCACCGGCGACATGTCGGTGGTGGAGGATTTCGCGAACGTCATGGGCGACGAGTGGGAGTCCATCGGGCTGCGCGGGATGTACGGCTACATGGCCGATCTCTCCACGGAGCCGCGCTGGTACCGCGCGCACGAAACGTTCACCGAGGACGCAGACCTGAACTCCAACATCATGACCACGCTCGTTCAGTCCCTGCAGGGCCCGCTCGATGCGGAAGGCTCCTCGCTGAGCCCGGAAACCCCCGTCGCGCTGACCATGAAGCACTTCCCGGGCGGCGGCCCGCAGGAGCTGGGCCTGGATGCCCACTACTCCTTCGGCAAGACCCAGGTCTACCCGGGCGACGGCTTCGGCTACCACCTCAAGCCCTTCGAGGCGGCCATCAAGGCCGGTGTCTCCTCGATCATGCCGTACTACGGCGCCCCGGTGGAGGTCACGCACGACGGGGTCACCTACGACTCGACCGGCATGGCCTTCTCCAAGCAGATCGTCAACGACCTGCTGCGCGACAAGCTCGGCTTTGCCGGCTACGTCAACTCCGACACCGGCATCATCAACGACCGCGCGTGGGGGCTGGAGGACAAGTCCGTTCCCGAGCGCGTGGCAGCGGCCGTCAACGGCGGCACCGACACCCTCTCCGGATTCCACGACGTCAAGACGATCACCGACCTGGTCGATTCCGGATTGGTGAGCGAGGAACGCATCACGCTGGCCGCCACGCGGCTGACCGAACCGCTGTTCAGCATGGGCCTGTTCGAAAACCCGTACGTCGATCCGGCGGTCGCCGGCGACACGATCGGCAGCGCGGCGAACCGCGAGGTGGGCCTGGAGTTGCAGCGCAAGTCCGCGGTCCTGTTGCAGAACAAGGAAGCGGCAGACGGAGACAAGGTCCTGCCGCTGAAGCCCGAATCGGACGTTTACGTCCTGGGTGAGATCTCCGAAGAGAAGGTCGCGGACTACGGCTACAACGTGACCAACGGCAACACCGAGGACCCGGCCGCACGGCCGAGCGCCGCGGACAGCGACGTCGCCCTGATCAACATCACGGTGAACAACAAGAACACCGGTTCGTACGTCAGCAACGATCCGGAATCGGGCATGAACCCCGAGCACATCAACCCCTCCAAGCTGGAGGGCGTGGAAGGACTGGACGGAAAGAGCCCGTACGGCGCCGCGGATGCCTGCGTGACCCAGGGCGCCGAGGAGTGCACCGATGACGGACTGCGCTTCGGCGGGTCGCTGCCGTGGGAGTCCAGCGTCCTGGACTTCACCGGCATGGCGGAGTCCGAGTCGTGGGAGATCACCCCGTCGCTGGACACCATCAAGCAGGTCATGAGCGAGGTCGAGGACCCGTCCAAGGTGGTCCTGCACGTCTACTTCCGCCAGCCGTTCGTCATGGACGAGGCCAGCGGCCTGCGTGACGCCGGTGCGATCGTGGCCGGATTCGGCATGAGCGACACCGCCCTGCTGGACGTCCTCTCGGGCAAGGTCGCCCCGCAGGGCCGGATGCCGTTCGCGCTGGCCGGAACTGCCGAGGCGATCCGCGAGCAGTTCAGCGACCTGCCCGGCTACAAGGAGACCACGGACGGCGAGCTCTACCCGTTCGGCTTCGGCCTGGGGTACTGATCCCCGCCGCACGATGCTGAAGCAGTAGCGGAAGGCATCCACCCCGCATCGGGGTGGATGCCTTCCGCTTTGCGGCTGCACGACCCCTGGCCGGAGGGCATCAGGCCTGGGCGTCGGCCCGCAACACCGCATCCAGCAGCCCGGGGAAACGCTCGTTGAGCACCTGGGCACGAAGGTTGCTCAAGATCGCGGTTCCGCGATAGTGCTGGGTGATGACACCCGACTCCCGTAGCACCCGGAAGTGGTGGGTCGAGGTCGACTTGGTCACCGGCAACTCGAAGGCAATGCAGGCCTGGTCTTCGTGGCCACCGGCCAGCTGCCGCACAATCCTCAGTCGCACCGGGTCGGCGAGCGCGGCAAGCACCGTTTCCAGGCGCAGCGTTTCCGGCTCCGGGTGCTCAAGGGTTCGCATGGCGCCTTCATTCCTTCCGTCAACGACACATTGATTGGTAGTACGACGATGATCGGACTAGCATTCAGGGGGTAGTACGTAATCCATCGTACCAACCCGAAGGAGTCCACCACATGACCCAGCTGTTCGAGCCGTTCACGATCCGTGGCACCACTTTTTCCAACCGCGCCTGGATGTCCCCCATGTGCACCTACTCGGCACTCCCCGACGGCGCGGGGATCGGCCAACCCAACGACTTCCACCTGGCCCACTACGCATCCCGCGCGGCCGGCGGCGTCGGCCTGGTGCTGGTCGAGGCGACCGGCGTCAGGCCCGAGGGGCGCATCTCACCATTCGACCTGGGGCTCTGGAACAACGGCCAGGTCGAGGCGCACCGCCGACTGGTCGATGCCATCGCCTCCACCGGTGCCGTGGCCGGGCTTCAGCTCGCCCACGCCGGCCGCAAGGCATCCATCGAGCGCCCATGGCTCGGCGGCGACCCGGTCTCCCCGGCCCAGGGAGGCTGGGACACCCTGGCTCCGAGCGCCGTTCAGTTCCCCGGCCTGCCCACCCCCGGCGAGATGACCATTGCCGATATCAAGGACGTCGTCGAGGCCTGGGGATCGGCGGCGCGGCGCGCCCTGGACGCGGGATACGAGGTCGTCGAGGTGCACGCCGCCCACGGCTACCTGCTCCACTCCTTCCTGTCCCCACTGAGCAACAAGCGCACCGACGCCTACGGCGGCCCCCTGGAAAACCGGGCCCGCATTGTCCTTGAGGCCATCGACGCGGTCCGCGCGGTGTGGCCGGCGGACAAGCCGGTGTTCCTGCGGATCTCCTCGACCGACTGGGTCGCCGAGGACGCGAACGACGAGCGCGAGGCCTGGACCGTGGAGGATTCAACGACCCTGGCCGGATGGGCGCACGAGCGCGGGGTCGACCTCGTCGACGCGTCCTCCGGCGGGCTCGTTCCGGCCAGCATCCCGCACACCGTCGATTACCAGAGTGCCAACGCGGCGGCGATCCGGAACTCGGTCGGGGACGGCGGGCCGGCCGTGGCAGCGGTGGGACGCATCACCGATCCCGTCCAGGCCAACGAACTCGTCGCCGGCGGCTCGGCCGACGCGGTGTTCCTGGGGCGCGCGCTCTTGCGCGATGCGTCCTGGGCCAACAACGCCGCAGCCGCCCTGGGCGCCGAGGGGCGCTTCATCCTGCAGTACGACTACGCCGTGTAGTCCGCCGGGGCGGAGGTCGTCACGCCTGAAGGCCTCCGCCCCGTACGCCGCCGGCTCCTCAGTGCTCCGGGTGCTCGGGGTGCAGGGGCGAATGCGGCGCCTTTCTGGTCTCCCGACTGACTTTGCCCCCCCGCTTCCGACGCCGGGGCGGTGGCTCGCGGGGGGGGGCTTAGACGACCACTGCCCGACCTGTTGAAACAGTTCGGGCAGTGGTCGTGCAGGAGATCGTGCTCGTGCGGTTCTTCTACTTGTTCAGCGCGGGCACTGCCTGCTCGCTGAAAGCGGGCATGACCTGCTCGATGAACAGTTCCAGTGAGCGCTTCTTTTCCTCATGGCTGAGGGTGTTGTCGGCCCAGAAGCTGTACTCGGTGACTCCCAGCTCCTCGTAGCGGCGCAGGCGCTCGATCACCTCCGCGGGGGTGCCGATCATGGCGGTCTTGTGCAGGGACTCCACCGAGAACTCGGGGCGGACCTCGAACTTCTCCACCGGGCTGGGTTCCAGGAAGCCATTTTCCGGGACGGTCTTGTTGCCAAACCAGGCGTCGAAGGAACGGTAGAACTTCTGGATTCCCTCGGCCGCCGGACGCCAGCCCTCGGTGTCCGCTTCCGAATGCACGTGGGTGTGGCGCAGGACCATGATGTCCGGACGGCGTTCGATTTCCGGGTGGTTGGCAATGGCGGTTTCGTATTTCTCCACCAATGACGCGACTTCCTCGTCGCCCTTCATCAGCGGGGTGACCATGACATTGCAGCCGGTGGCCACGGCGAAGTCGTGGGATTCGGGGCTGCGGGCGGCAACCCAGACCGGGAGGTCCTTCTGCACCGGCTTCGGGACGCTCGTCGAGGTCGGGAACTGCCACACCTTGCCGTCGTGGGCGTAGTCCCCGGCCCACAATGCCTTCATGGCAGGGATGATCTCACGCAGGTGGTCGCCGCCGTCCGCCGCTGGCAGGCCGCCAAGCATGCGGTCGAACTCGAATTGGTAGGCCCCGCGTGCCACGCCCACTTCGGCGCGGCCGCCGCTGATGACGTCGAGCAGCGCCAGTTCCCCGGCGGCACGGATCGGGTTCCAGAACGGGGCGATGATGGTGCCGGAGCCGAGCCTGATCTTCGAGGTCTTGGCCGCCAGGTAGGCCAGCTGGGGCAGCGGGTTCGGCGAGACGGTGTACTCCATCGCGTGGTGCTCGCCGATCCAGATCGTGCCGAAGCCACCTTCCTCGGCCATGAGGGCCAGTTCGACGAGGTTCGCCCAGTGGTCCTCGTAGGAAATGGAATCGTCGTAGCGCTCCATGTGAACAAACAGCGAAAAACGCATCAGGCGTCCTTTCAGAAATTAGTGGCTTGCAGAAGAAGCGTCGCGCTCGGCAATGGTCACGTTTTGGCGTGACCAATGTGCGCGTTCGACTTCCCTGACGATTACGGTGACATTCTCGGGTGCTGCGTCGACGGTGGAAACCGCAGCCTGGTGCAGCGCGTCGATGAAGGCCCGCAGCTGTTCCGGGCTGCGGCCCCGGGCGATGGAAACATCGATCAGAGGCATCGGAGGTTTCCGCCCTATCCGCGCATGACGAAGGGGTCGGCCACCGGGCCCTCGTCGGTGTTGATCCACACGCTCTTCAGTCGCGTGTACTCGTACATCGACTCGATGCCGTGTTCGATTCCCACCCCGGAGCTCTTGAAGCCCTGCCGCGGGGACATCGGGGACATGGCCCGGTAAGTGTTGACCCAAATGGTGCCGGCCTCCAGCCTCCGCGCGACGCGGTGCGCCGTGGCCAGGTTCTGGGTCCATACGCCGGCGGCCAGGCCGTACTCGGTGTCGTTGGCCATGGCGAGCAGCTCGTCCTCGTGTTCGAAGGGCATGATGGCCGCCACCGGGCCGAAGATTTCCTCCCGCACCACGCGCATGTCGTTGTCCACATCGGTCAGCACGGTCGGCTCGTAGAAGTAGCCGGGCAGCTCGAGGCCCTCCGGGCGTCCTCCGCCGGTGTGCACCGTCGCGCCTTCCGCCGCTCCGATCTTCACGTATGACGAGACCTTTTCGAGCTGGTCGGCGAAGGCCAGCGGTCCAAGCTCCGTGTCGTCCAGCAGCGGATCCCCGATGCGGATCGAGCGGGCCCGCTCGGTGACCCGTTCCAGCAGTTCGTCGTAGACGGACTTGTGCGCAAAGACCCGGCTGCCGGCGATGCAGGTCTGGCCCGCTGCGGCGTAGATGCCTGCAACGACACCCATCGCCGCGTTCGCCACATTGGCATCGCCGAAGACGATGTTCGGGCTTTTGCCGCCCAGCTCCAGCGTGCACCCGATGAACCGGCTGGCCGCTTGGGCGGCGATGTGCGAGCCGGTCCCGGTGGAACCGGTGAACGAGATCTTGGCAATCTTCGGATGGCTCACCAGGGCCGCGCCGGCCTCGGCGCCCAGACCTGTCACCACGTTGATGGCACCGGCGGGGAATCCGGCCTGGTCGGCAAGCTCGGCCAGGAGCAGGACCGTGCGCGAGGTGTACTCGCTCGGCTTGATCACCACGGTGTTCCCGGCTGCCAACGCAGGGGCGATCTTGGAGGTGGTCAGCGTCAACGGCGAATTCCACGGGGTGATGGCCCCGACCACCCCGAGAGCCTCGCGCTGGGTGTAGTTCAGGATGTCCGGGTTGGTGCTCGGGATCTGCGAGCCCTGGATCTTGTCGGCCAGCCCGGCGTAATAGTAGAAGTACTCGGGCAGCATGCGCATCTGCCCGCGCATCTCGCGCAGCAGTTTTCCGTTGTCCAGGCTTTCGCACATCGCCAGCTGCTCGGCGTTCTCGCCGACCAGGTCGCCGAGGCGACGCAGCAGGTGCCCGCGCGCGGTGGCCCCGATCCGCTTCCACGCGGCGGACTCGAAGGTGCGGTGCGCTGCGGCGACCGCCCGGTCCACGTCCGCGGCGTTGCCGCGGGCGGCCTCGTAAAGCACCTCGAGCGTGGCCGGGTTGGTGCTGGCGAAGTAGGTTTCCGCCGACGGGGCGACGTGTTCTCCGTCGATGAAATGGGTGAGGCGGTCAGTCACGGGTCATCCTTCCGAGTTGTCGATCAAAGTGGTCACGGCGGCAGCAAGGGCCGGCGCGTTCTCGATGGGCAGCATATGCCTGGCCTGGGGCACCACCACTACCTTGCAGCCCGGGATCGAGCGCCCGAGTCGCCGGGACATCTCCGGCGTGGAACCGGGGTCTTTCTCGCCGGTGATGGCCAGCGAAGGCCGGGTGATGGAGCCGAGCTCGCCGGCGATCTCTTGGTCGCCATGTGCGAACACCCGGTAGGCGTGCAGATACGATTCCAGGTCGTTGCCGGCCAGGACCTTCCGCACGGCCTGCACCTGCGCCGCCGGAACGCTGGTTGTCGCACTGGGGAACCAGCGTTCGATGGCCCGGTCGACACCCGTGGCGAATTCCGATCCCGCGGTCGCAAGACGCTGGGCCACGGCTGCCGTTTCCTCGGCCGTGCGCTTGCAGACCGAGTTGACCGAGGTCAGCGTCAGCGCCTTCTCCGGGGAATAGCGGGTGATGTATTGGGCGATGAGTGCCCCCAGCGAGAACCCGACGAGGTGGACCGGCCCTTCGGGCAGCCGTGACATCACGTCCTTCGCCAGGGTCTCCAGTGATTGCGGTTCCCGCAGGGGCAGTTGCGCGCCGTGGCCCGGCAGGTCCAACGCGAGGGTCGGGCGGTCGCAGATCGCCTGGAACGTTTTCCACATGCTCTTGTCCAGGCCGACCCCGTGCAGGAGCACGATCTGTGGTTCGAGGACACCCATCACTACCGGCCGTTCCTAGAGCTCGGTCGAGAGCGCGGCCAGGCGCTGCTGCGGACGTCCGCCCGTTGCCGCGGCCAGGGCGATGATAATTTCCCCGGGGTGCGGGGCATCGGCGATGCTGACCTCGATGCTCTGGTGGTGCGAGCGGATGGTCGCGTCGGTGAAGTGCTTCAAGGGGATGTCGAAGTGCACCCCTGCCGGGCCGCGCTTTTCCACTGCCGGCAACAGGGTGGTTGCCTGCGCCGCATCGCGGAAGTGGTTGCCGAACTTCAGGGTGTGGATCAGTGCGGAACCGTGCTCGATTTCCCCTTCAAGCCCCACGATGGCGGCCTTGCCATAGGCCTCCAGCGGCGCGCCCAGCGCCTCGATGACCTTCGGCGCCAACAGCGCGCCGAGGTCGGAGGCAACGGCGTCGATGCCGGCGTTCAGGTCCTCGACGAAGCCCTGGCCGGCCCATGGGTTCTCGAAGATCGCCGCCACGATGGCAACACGTGCGACGGGGTCGACGTCGCGGCCCCCCTCACGGGCGGTTTCCTCAACGATGGTCACAAGCTTGCGGTATTTCACAGTGTAATTTCCTTCAGGATCTCGGAGGTGACGGGAATGTCGGTGTTGCGGTCCCCGATCCGCGCGAAGGGGCGGGGGCCGGTGGATGCGGCCGCGACTACGGCGATTTCCGATGCGTTTGGCGCATCCGACAAGAAGATTTCAATGGTCTGGTAGTGGCTTCGGGTGGCCGGTGCCGTCTTGTGCCACATGGGGATCCGCAGCCTTTCACCCGGCTGGCCGAATCCGTCCGCGAAGCACAGGATGGACGTTCCTTCCAGCGCCTCGCGCATCAGGTTCCCGAAGTACGGGGTGTGGATCAGCGCTCCGGCGTGTTCGATTTCCCCGCCGGCGCCGACGAGGGCCGCCTTGCCGAACGCCTCCACCTTCCCTGCGCCTCCCAGCACGTCCAGCAGCCGGTCGGTCAACAGCTTCGACAGCAGCGGGGCGATGCGCTCGGCTTCCGGGGCGAGCTCGAAATCGTTGCCGGTGCCCATCCACGGGTTGGCTATCACCGCGGTCGAGGTGGCCCGCAGGATCGAGCCCCCCTCGATATGGGGGATTTCTTCGCTGAAAGTGGAGATCTTGCGAAGTCCGATGGCTGCGGCAATGTCGTCATAGCGGTCCAGCGTCGAACGGGTGCTGAGATCCACTGTTCTAGTCACCGCTAGTGGAGTTGTTGTCATGTCCTGGAGCTTTCTGGTCTATAACGTCGTTGGTTCACTCTTGGCTCGGGAGGGCCTGGGCGTGATCGGTCGCGGTTTGTTGCGCCCAATCGGTTGCCTGGCCTCCCCTGCTCCGAGCGGCTGACTTGTCTGGCGTGTCCCCGCGGTATCCGGTGCACTTCCGATCCGGGTGCGTCTTGATTCCAATGTCCGCACCGCGTCCCGGGAGTTCATTCCCTGCCCGGCGAGCAAGAGTCCGCCGGCTCTGTGGACGCCGTCAAGGCGTCTCAAGACCAGTGTTGCCCAAACTCAATGTGTTGCATACAAGAACTGTAGTCTTTTCGGAGTCCGTGTGCAAGAAGTCACTACCCAAGTATCAGTATCCAGTGAAATTTGGGCACACTGTTGCGTACTTCACACCAAGTGCTACCATCTGATGCATGCAACAAATCCAGAACTTTCTTGCGAACCCAGGCTTCGCAGGCGACGGGCGCTTTGGATCCAGCAGTGCTGGCACCTTGCAGGGCGCCTGGCGTGCCAGGGCCATCGTCGACCGTTACCGCGGATCGCGGGGCTACTTAGGCAGGGAGGTCTGCTTCGTCGAAGACCGGACCTGGATGATCTCCAGATCCGGTCCCGGGAAATCTGCACACCCGATATGAGTTGCCCGCGCGAACCCATATCCCGTAATACCGGCACCACCCGATCGGAGCCGGTACCGCGGCTAGAGCCCGCAGGCCATCGACTGTTCCCGGATCCACACACCTGCACCGGAAGACAGTCCCTCCGGCGGCCAGCAGGCAATGCATGGCCAGTTGTCACGGAATACATCAAGACAAGCCACTTCCATCGGTCACGGGCCTCGCGCCCAGATCACTGAATGGCTGACGCCACCCACGCAACATGGCGCCAACCGAACCGGGGATGCCGCTGGCGCCATCCCGCCGATCCACGGCCCTGTCGGTGCGGTCCTCCCCACGAGGCCCGCACCGACACATGGCCATTTCGCATTCACTCACAGACAAAGGACACAACGATGTCACAGTACGATGACTCGCAACCCGCGTACGGCACGTCCCTCACCAAGGCGGAGCCATTCGCTACCGAGGAAATACCCGACGGCGAACGCCACGGCCACTCCCGCAACCAATTCACCTTGTGGTTCGCCGCCAACATGGTCCTGGCCGTCATGGTCTCAGGGTTCTTCTCCTCGATGTTCGGCCTTTCGGTATGGCAGGGTTTGAGTGCCGTTGCAGTCGGAACCCTTTTGGGCGTGATCGTCATGGGCGTCTTGGCCGGTATCGGAACAAAACTTGGGGTTCCGCAACAGGTCCAGGGCAGGGGGCCCATGGGCTTCTACGCCAACTTCGCGCCCATCACGTTGCTGACCATCGTTTCGGCCATCGGCTGGACCGCCGTCAACACCGTTTTTGCCGTGATCGCCCTGCGGATGCTGGTCGACGTGCCTTTCTGGCTCGCGGCATCACTGATTTTCGCGGTGCAATCGGTCTTCGCCATATGGGGCCACAACCTGGTCCACCTCGTCAACAAGATCGCTACGGTGGTGCTGGCCGTCCTTTTCGCCGTCATCACGGTCCTGTCGATGCGCGAGGCGGACTTCAGCGCCGCGGTTAACGTCGAGGCGCCCCTGTACATGGGGAGCTTTGCCGGATGGGCAACCTTCGCCGGATTCTTCTTCGCCTACGTGATGACGTGGACCCCGTTCGCTTCAGACTTTTCTCGCTACCTCCCGCGCCGGACTTCGCACGTCAAGGTGATGGCCTACACCGCGGCCGGGAGCTTCGTCGCCATGGTCTGGCTGGGTGGCATCGGCGTGCTCGTGTCGAGCTTCGCCGGCGAGCTGGATGCTATCGCGGCGCTGGCCGAACTCACCGGCTCCTGGGCGCCGGTGGCCATGATCACCGTGGTGCTCTCCACTCTGCCGGTCAGTGCAATGAACCTCTACGGCGGTTCCCTCTCGCTGCTCACCATTCGCGTCCCGGTCAACCGCGTCGTCGGAGTGATCCTGATTGCCGCAATCAGCCTGTGGATCACGCTGCTGATGCAAACCAATCCCTACGGCAACTTCTACGACTTCCTCTCGGTCCTGGCCTACCTGGTCGTTCCGTTCAGCACCATCTTGTTGCTGGACTACTACCTGCGCATGCGCCGAAACCTCACGCTCGCCGTCACGGAACTATTCGACAACCGCCGTGCGATCGAGTGGGGTTTCGTGGCCTGGATCGTCGGATGCTTCGTCTCGTCCCTGTTCTGGAACACCAGCTTGTGGACCGGGCCGCTGGCCAATACGTTCGTGGCATGGGGAGACCTCGGCTTCGTCACCGGAGCCATCGCTTCGACGATTGCATTCCTGTTGCTGTACCGTCTACCCGTACTGCCCTTCATGCGCACCGCCGGCCGAAACCAGGCAGCGAGCGTTGCACGATCCGAGACTGCGGAGGCCAAGTAACATGACCTGGAATTCTCCGGGGAGCACCCCCCATGCCGATACGGCACTCGTGGCCATCGACATGCAGGTGATCTTCCAGGACCCACACAGCCAATGGCACGTATCGACGTACGAGCAGGCGGCTTCACGAGTCGGCCAGCTGGTTGCCAGGTTCCCCTCGAACGTCATCTGGACGAAGTTCGTCCGGGACGCCGGGGAACACGGCAGCTGGGGAGCCTACTACGACAGGTGGGACTCCTGCCGGTTGGAGCCCGGAGCGGCGGAGTGGGGCTTGACCCTGCCGGTGAAGGCCCACGACCGGGTCTTGACCTTGCCAACGTTCTCAAAGTGGGGTCCGGAACTTGCCTCGTTGACAGAAAACCAGGAACATCTGATCGTATGTGGCGTCGCCACGGACTGCTGCGTGCTCTCAACGGTGCTCGGTGCCGTCGATGCTGGAAAACGCGTCACCTTGGTGGCCGACGCGTGCGGCGGGGCGACACCCGAGGCCCACGACCAGGCGATAGGCCTCGTGAAGCTGTTATCCCCGATGGTCAGCGTTGTGGATACTGCGGACCTGCTGGACAGCGTCGCATCCGTGGCGAAAGTACCCTGCTAGGCCAGCCTTCGGGATCCCGGGCTGGACCTGGAACCGACGAAACGGCCGTGCCGGGATGAACCAGTATTGGTCTTCCCGTCACGGCCGTTTCCATGCGCCGGGGGCGGTTCAGGGCGTCCGCGTCCGATGGCGGGTGCGGCACCCATCCATTCCAGGCGCTACGAGTCGCGGTTTCCGCCCAGCAATTCGCGGGCCGATGCGTAGACGTGGTTTCGCATCGCGGCTTCGGCCCCGAAGTGGTCCTTGTCCTGGATCATCTGCAGCACCAGTCGGTGCTCGCCGCTGGACGCCGAAATCCGCCGGGGATTCTCGACCGTCTTGAGGACCAGGCGATGGAAGGCCAGCTGGTTCATGAGCAGCCTGTAGTGTTCGACCAATTTGGTGTTGTCAGAACCATTGACCAGGGCCCAGTGGAACTCATGCACCAGCTGGGCGTAGCGTTCCGAGTCGCGGGCTGCAGCGGCGGCTTCCGAGGCCTTGACGTTCTTCTCCAGGAATTCAAGACTGGGCGTCCTGCCTCGCCGCGCCATCAGGCCGGCGGCCAGGCCCTCCAGACCTTCCTTGAGCTGGAAGAGTTCTACGATTTCCCGCTTGGTGGGTTCACGGACGTACGTCCCGACCTTGGGCCTGATTTCAATCAGGCCCTCTCGCTCGAGCTGCTTCAGCGCCTCACGCACCGGGGTCCGGCTGACGTCGAACTGCTGCGCCAGGAAAATTTCGGAGAGCGGCTCACCGGGAGGATAAGTTCCCCCAAGCACCAAATCCCGTATCCGGGCAAGCAATGAGTCGTCCGAAGGGGGTGGTGCCCCGAGATTGCTGACTTCCGCTATTCCTTGCATACAAGAACACTACGATGCATGCAAGATCAAGTCAATTTGCTCCCGACTCTTCGAGTAAAACCCCATAGATTACGTGAGTTATGAGAAAGATTCACGGACCGGTTGACGCATATGGTGACGGGGATTACAGTCTCTAGTATGCAACAGATATTTGAAGACACTCTGAAGGACGCTTGGACCGCCGCTTGGGATCGCGGCGAAGTGGAAGCTCTTAACGCCATCTCCACCTCCGATTACACCCGTCACGGCAAATCGGGCGGATCGTCGATGACCCTGGACCAGTACCAAGAGGAGATTCGTGCCATTCGCCAAGGATTCCCCGACCTGACCACCACCATTGACTCGATCTTGGTAGATGGCGAGCGGGCGGCCATCTTCTGGAAGACCACCGGCACGCACACCGAAACGTTCCTCGGCGTGCCCGCCACCGGCAAGTCAGTGGTGACCCAGGGATCGAATCAAGTTGATCTGCGCGACGGCCTGATTCACCGTGAAACCGTCACCTGGGACGGGACCGAACTGCTCAACTCACTCGGAATCCGCTCGCTATCCGATGCGATTGCCGCAGAGAAGGCACCGGAAGCGGAAGTCGTGATGGCAGATCTGTCGGGGGAACCCGATCTTGAGGCGATGAAGGCGTTCAACCGCCAGTTTGTCACCGGGGTGACCGTGGTGACCACGATGGAGGACGGAAAGCCCAAGGGCCTTGCAGTCAACGCCTACTCCTCGATCTCCCTGGAACCGCCGCTGGTCATGGTGTGCGTGCAGAAGACATCGTCGACGTACCCGGCGCTGTTCGCCTCCACCCACCTGGGAATCAATATCCTCTCCCGCGAACAGAAGGGCACCGTATCCACCTTTGCCTCGAAGTCGAGCGACAAGTTCGCGGACATCGAGTGGCACCAAGGCCCGGAAGGCAGCCCGTTGATCGACTCCTCATCGGCCATGATCGAGGCGGAAATCCGCGAGCGCTTCCAGGCGAAGACGCACACGATCTTCGTCTGCCGCGTTCGCCATGCCGAAGGCACCGACATCGAACCCATGGTCTACAAGGCGGGGCGTTTCTACGACGGCGCAAACCTGGCTTCCCTCTAGACCTGGCCAGAGCACCACCAACTAAACGGACCGCACGTTCCGGCGGACCACAGCAGAGAAGCAGGAGACCACCATGGTCGAGAAGATACTGGTCAAGAAGTCCAGTCCGGGTCCGACTCAGCCGAACCCAGCGTCACGGCGCCCCGACAAGCCCCGGGTAGGTGCCGTGTTCGGAGCATCCCTGGTCCTTCTCGCTGGGTTCCTGCTCTGGGCCAGCATTTCGCCAGAAAGCCTGGGCAACCTCATGACCAACAGCATGGACTGGATTGCACAATCCGTCGGCTGGAGCTATCTGCTGGTAACGCTGGGATGCATCGGCCTGATGGTCTACTTGGGCGCGAGCCGCTATGGCAGCATCCGGCTCGGCTCAAACGACGACAGGCCGGAATTCTCAACGTGGGCCTGGCTCGCAATGATCCTCTCGGCCGTGATGGGGATCGGCCTGATCAGCTACGGCGTCGCCGAACCGATCACCCACTTCATGGCTCCCCCGCACGCCCTGGAAGAGCCCGGGACCATGGCTGCCGCCGTGCGGGCGCTGCAATTCAGCTTCTTCGACTGGGGCCCCCATGCTTGGGCGGTATTCGGCGTCTTTGGTCTGGCCATCGGTTATTCAACCCACCGCAAGGGGCGCCCGGGACTGGTATCTCCCATGTTGCGCCCCGTGCTGGGACGACTGGTGGATGGCTGGTTCGGAAAGCTCGTCGATGTATTTGCCATCCTGGCAACGCTGTTCGGAACCACAACGTCCCTTGGCCTGGGTGCCGCTCAGATCGAAGAAGGGCTGAACCGGGTCTTCGGGCTGCCAACCGGACTGAGTGTCCAAGTAATAATCATCGCCATCATCACCGTCCTATTCACGCTTTCGGCGCTTTCGGGGGTTGATCGCGGCATCAAGTACATCAGCCAGGTCACCATGGCCCTTTCGGCCGGCCTCGCACTTTTCGTCCTGCTGATGGGCCCGACCAGCTTCATCGGCAATATCTTCTTTCGCTCCATCGGGCAATACGTCAGCGATTTCTTCCAGGTTTCCCTGATCACCCCGTCCACCCCCGATGACCTTCAGTGGATGCAGTGGTGGACCTACTTCATGATGGCTTGGTGGCTCAGCTGGGGCGCATTCGTCGGAGTCTTCCTGGCGAAGATCTCCAAGGGCCGGACCATCCGACAGTTCGTGGCGGGCGTCTTGGGCGTCCCCAGTCTGGTGTTCTTCGCGTGGTTTACCATCTTCGGCGGAACCGCCATCAAATTCGAGATGGACGGCGCCCCCATCGCTGCGCAAACCGCGGAAAACCTGAACTCGGCATTCTTCGCGATGCTCAACGAGCTGCCCCTGGTTCAGATCACGTCCGTGGTCACCATGATTCTAGTGGCCCTGTTCTTCATCTCGGGGGCCGATGCGAACACCTATGTGTTGAGCATGATGTCCAGCAAGGGACACCTGTCACCGACCCGGCCGGTGTTGACCCTTTGGGGCGTTCTGACCGGTGTCAGTGCAGTGCTCCTCCTGTTGGTCGGCGGGCTGGCAGCCTTGCAACAGGCGGCGATGCTGTCCGCATTGCCCTTCACCATCATCGTGGCCCTTCTGGGGATATCGCTGACCATGGAGCTGCGCAAGGATCCGGAGTTCGACGTGTTGCGAAAGTCCAGGTTCGACCTGCGAAAGACCGTGTACGGACAAGGGCAGAAGCCAGAGCAGTAATCTTCGCACGACCCGAGGAATCAACCGCCCCGTCGGCAGCCATCGCTGCCGCCGGGGCGGCTTTCGTTGCTGTGCCCGCTAGTGCTCCGGGTGCTCGGGGTGCAGGGGCGAATGCGGCGCCTGCATCTGGTGCAACAGCCTGTGGACCTCGGGGTGGGTCAGGGTCCAGCGCCGGTAGCGCCCGTCGGCACGCACGCCCACCACGCCGGCCTTGTGCAGCGTTGCCAGCGCCTGGGTCACGGTGTTCGCGCCCAGGGACGTGGCGGCAGCCAACTGGCTGACCGAGGAGTCCGGGGCCGCATGCATGGCGATGAGGATCTTCATCCGGGTGGCATCCGCGACCAAGGCAAAGACGTCGATCCAGTCGGGCATGTTCTGCTCGGAGGCGGCCACCGCGTCCGCCCCGATCTTGCTGTGTTCCGTTTCCGGCATGTGCCGCCCTCCCGTCCCGCGTCCTTGGCTGGTGCTCGATCTCACCGGGCCGCCGCCCCCGACCCGTTATCTGTCTGCCTGGACAGATGTAAGGTAGGGGAAACACCCGATTCACACACCGGTGACCCCAGCGAAAGGCCAAAGCCCCCAACGTGCGCAAACTCCAACGCCTGATGCCGCTGGCCGTTCTTGCCTCCATTCTATTGGTCGGCACCGGCTGCGCACCCGCCGCTCCCGGAACGGGTGCAACACCTTCGGAACAAGGCTCCCTGGCCCTTCTCACCGCGGCCTTGCCGGAGACGCTGAACCCGCTGGCGGGGTTCGACAACAACGGCACGGGCAAGGTCAATGAATCGCTCTACACCCTGGCAGGTTCCCCCGACACGTTGCCCCGGATCGTACCGCTGTTGGCCGCGGCGGAACCGACGGTCTCCAAGGACGCGCGCACCTGGACGGTTCCGCTGCGCCGAGACGCCCGGTTCAGCGACGGGACCGACTTTGATGCCGCCGACGTGGTGGCAAGCTACAAGGCCATCATGGATCCGGCGAGCGCCTCGCCGATCTTCGGCAGCCTATCGAACCTCCGGCGCGTGGAGGCACTGGATGCGCACACCGTCCGGTTCACGCTGCGCGAGGCCCAGGTCTCGTTCAAGACGGCCATGCTCATCGGCATCGCCCCGTCCGAGGCCATCGTGCCCGGGCAACGTGTCGAGGAATCGGCCTTGAACCGTGCGCCCGTGGGCACCGGCCCCTACGTGGTGGATTCGATCGGCCCCTCGCGCCTGGTCCTGGCGGCCAACCCGGATTACCGCGGCGGGGAGGTCGCGCTCAAACGCGTCGCCTACGAGGCCGCACCCGATGACAATGCCCGTGCCCAACGCATGCTGGCCGGGGAATACGACGGCACCACACTGCCCCCGCGCCTGGCCCAGACCTTTGCCGCAAACCCCGAATTCGAGCTGGTCACGGCCACCTCCGCAGACTGGCGCGGACTCTCCCTCCCGGCGGACAATCCGCTGACCGGCGACCCCAAGGTGCGCCTGGCGCTGAACCTTGCCGTGGACCGGCAAGCGCTGATCGACGGCGTCCTGGCCGGTGCCGGGCGGCCGGCACACACCTTCGTGCCCGCCGAATACGGCGATGCCTTCGATCCCGGGGCCGTCTTCGCCCACGACCCGCAGCGCGCCGCAGGGCTGCTGGACGAGGCGGGATGGGTTGTCGGCGAGAACTCGATGCGCTCCAAGGACGGGACCCCGGCCGCGTTCACCCTCATGTACAACCCAGGGGACCAGCTGCGCCGCGACCTGTCCCTGGCGTTCTCGGCCCAGATGAAGCAGCTCGGCATCGACGTCTCCGTCGAAGCCGCGACCTTCGACCAGGCCGAGCCCCGGGCAGGCACCGATGCAATCATGCTTGGAGGCGGCGACACCCCCTACGACGTGGACACCCAGCTGTACAAGATGCTGCATTCCTCCTACCCGGAAACCGGCGCCTACTACGACAACCCGAGCAGGTATGCCGACCCGGCCATGGACCGGGCCCTGGAAACCGGACGCACCACCCTGGATGCGGCCAAGCGCGCCACCGCGTACCGCGCGGTCCAGCGGCTGTACGTGGGCGAACCGTCCATGGTCCTGCTCGCGTTCATCGACCACACCTACGTCCAACGCGCCGCCGTCTCAGACACCTGGCAGGGCACCGGGACCCTGCTGGAGCCCCACGACCACGGCACCGCATGGGGCCCCTGGGTCAAGCTCGGCCAATGGGTCCCCAAGCAATGAGCACGCAGGCCCCGCCGGCGCCCCTGACCCGGGGGCGCTCCCGTGCCCGCGAGGCCATCTCCCTGCTGGGGCGGCGCACGCTCGTGGCGGTTCCGGCCACGGCCGGGATCACCGCCGCGGTCTTCTGGCTCGCGTCCCTGGCTCCCTTCAACCCGCTGGCCCTCTATCTGGGCTCGCAATACGAACACGCGACCCCGGCGCAACGGGATGAGCTGGCCGCCCAACTCGGGCTCAACGATGCCTGGTACGCGATCTGGGGGCGCTGGGTTTCCGGCATCTTCCGCGGGGATTGGGGAACCTCCAGGGTCTTCGGCCAGCCGCTGGCACAGGTGGTGTCCGAACGGCTTCCCTACACCGCCTTGCTGGTGTCCTCGGGGCTGCTCGTGGCCATTGCGCTCTCGGTGCTGTTGGCGGTGGGTGCAGCCCGAAGACCGGGATCGGCCGTTGAAGCCGTGGCGCTGGGCCTTGTCCACCTTGCCCAGGCCATCCCGCCGTTTGTGCTGGGACTGGCGGCCATCGCCGTCTTCGCGATCGGCCTGGGATTGCCGGCCGGAGGCGCCGCGTCGGGAGGGGCCGACCCCACCCTCGGCGGCGTTGCACTGCACCTGGTCCTGCCGGCGGGCGTGCTGGCGGTGACCCTGCTGCCTTGGCTGGTGCTGAACTTGCGGGCCTCGGTGCTCGAGGCGCTGGATTCCGATGCGGTGCTGGCCGCGCGTGGTCGCGGGCTGGGCGAGTTCACGGTGCTGCGCACCCACGTGCTGCCGGTGGCACTGCTGCCCTTCATGACGGTGGTGGGCTCCCGGCTGGGCGAACTGGTCACCGGGGCGCTGCTCATCGAGGCGGTGTTCTCCTGGCCTGGACTGGCCTCGGCCACGGTGTCCGCGGCGACCGCGGGCGATTTCCCGCTGCTGGCCGCGGTCACCGCGCTGACCAGCGCGGCGGTCTTTGCCGGATCCGCGCTGGCAGACGCCTGCTACCTTGTCCTTGACCCGCGGGTCAGCGATGTCTAGGCCCCGCCTGCTTCCCCTTGCCCTGCTCGGCCTGGCCGTCCTCTATGCCGTGTTGGTCCCGTGGCTCCAACCGCTGGATCCGCGCGCGGTGGACCTGTCCGCGGTGCTGCAGGCACCCTCCGGCCAGCACTTCTTTGGCACCGACCCCTTGGGCCGGGACGTGTGGATCCGTTCCGCCCAGGGCCTGCGCATGTCCCTGCTCCTGGCGTTGTTGGCCTCGGGGTTCTCCACCGTGCTCGGGGTGGGCGTCGGGCTGTTGGCCGCGTGGCGCGGCGGGCTTGTCGACCGCGTTGCCATGCGTCTGGTTGATGCGACGAACGCCCTGCCGCACCTGTTGCTGGCGGTGGTGATTGTCGCCTTGTGGCGCGGGCAGTGGTGGGCGATCGTGCTTTCCATTGCGTTGACGCACTGGACACAGGTGGCACGGATCGTGCGTTCGCGCCTGCTGGCCGAGCGCACGGCGGACTACGTGCAGCTCGCCAGGGCCTCCGGCGCGGGGACGGCCTTCATCTGGTTCACCCACCTGCTTCCGGCGGTGGCACCGCAGGCCGCCATTGCCCTGGTGCTGCAGCTGCCCCATGCCATTTGGCATGAGAGCTCGCTGTCCTTCCTGGGCGTCGGGCTGCCTCCCGAATCCGCATCGCTGGGACTGCTGCTGGAGGACGCCCGCGGCGGGCTCCTGGCCGGCGCCTGGTGGCTGCTGGTCTTCCCCGCCGGGCTGCTGGTTTTGGTCAGCTGGTCCACCGCTGCCCTGGCGGGCACGGCCGGAACGCGGCGCCTGCGCGGCCGGCTGGCCCGTACCTTCAGCAAAGGATCCACCACGCGGCCGGCGACGGCCCCGGCCGTTGCCCGCGCAACCCCCCACGCCGATCCGGACCCATCCCCGGACGGCGCGGCTATCCTGGTTTCCGGCCTGGGCCTCCGGCTCCCCTCGATAACCCTCCGCGGGGCGACGTCCCTGGTGCTCAAGGGGATCGACTACCGGGCCGAGGCCGGGCGCATCAATGTCATTATCGGCGCCTCCGGGGCGGGAAAGTCCCTGCTGCTGCGCACCCTGGCCGGATTGCCGCCCGCCGGCGCAAGTTTCACGGGAAACATCGCGGTCGGCGGACGCACACTGGACGCGGCGGGGCTGGCCGCGGCGGGGCTGGCCGCGGCGCGGGGCACCGAAACCGTACTGGTCCCGGGCTCGTCCGGCACCGCACTGAATCCCGTGCGGACGGTTGCCGCGCAAATGCGCCAAACGCTCAAGGCCGCAAAGCGGCCTTCCTCCCCCGCCGATGCCCTCGCGGCACTGGAGGCGGCGGCCGTCGACGGGTCCCTGGCCGCACGCTACCCCCACGAGCTTTCCGGCGGGCAGGCGCAGCGGGTCGCACTCGCCCTGGGCGTTGCCGTCGGCGCGCGGACCCTGCTGGTGGACGAGCCCACCAGCGCCCTGGATGCCGACACCGTTGGCCTCATGGAGGCCCTGCTGCGGTCCCTGGCCGCAGCAGGCACCACCGTCGTGATGGTCACCCACGACCTCGACCTGGCCCGCCGCATCGCGGACCACCTGGCGGTGGTTCGGGACGGGCTGGTCGTCGAGTCGGGCCATGCCTCGGACGTGCTCGGCAACCCGGCGCATCCGGCGACCGATTCGCTGCGGGGGGCGCTGGCATGAGCCTGGAACTGGCGGACGTTTCCTACACCCACCCCGGCACCGCACCGGCATCCGGGAAGCTGCTCGAGGGGTTGAGCTTGCGGGTCGGCGCCGGCGAAATCACCGGGCTTGGCGCGCCCTCGGGGGCGGGCAAGTCGACGTTGCTGCGCATCGCCGCGTTGATGACGCCCGCGGATTCCGGGGCCGTGCTCGTCAACGGCCAGGTATTTGCACCGGGCACCCCGGTCCCGCATCGGGTGCGCCAATCCCTTGGGGTGGTGCTGCAGTCCCCGCGTGCCGCCGCCGATCCGCGGTTGCGCCTTGACGCACTGATTTGCGCCCCGCTGGCCATCCGCGACCGCACCCTGCGCCCGCAACCACGGCGCCATGCGCAACGGCTGGCCGAGCTGGCCGAGGCGGTGCAACTGGATCCGGCACTGCTGCGGCACTATCCGCACCAGGTCTCGGACGGGCAGCTCCAGCGGGCCATGGTGGCCCGCGCCCTGGCACTGGATCCGGAGGTGCTGATCTGTGACGAGCCAACCGCCCAGCTCGACGCCGGAACCACCGCCGCCATCCTGGGGTTGTTGTCCGTCCGCGCCGCGGCCGGCGCCGCCGTCCTCATCGCCTCGCACGACCGCGCCGCGCTGTCCAGGGTTGCCCACACGATGGTGGACCTGGTGGAGATCAACGGCATCGGCGGACGCCGGGTGGGGCACGCCCCCTAATACTTGCGCAGGTTCATCGGCTTTTGGCCCCTCAGGTGGTGGCGCAGCTCGTCGACCACCGCCATCAGGACCGCATTGATGGCCTCGGTGGAGTTCGACAGCGCGCGGACCGCAACGCCGGGGCCCGGGACCTGGCTGATCCCCAGGTGTACCTCGGTGCGCTGGGCCTTCCCGGTCCGGTAGGCCAGCTCGCGGATGCGCTCGACGTCCGGCGCCCCGATCTTCGCATCGATGGCCAGCAGCATGCCCACGTGCGTGTAGTCCTGCAGGAAGAGCAGCGAATCCAGCGAATCCGCCCCGGGGCGCACCAGCAGGTTGTCAAGGACTGCGATGCGCCCGTCCACCGAGACCTCGGTGCGCAGGCGCACCTCGTCGTAGCGGAAGAGCTTCCCGTCCGGGCTCCACCCGGGGGTGAGCACCTCACAGAAGAGCAGGCTGGAGTCCTGGTGCATGTCCACCTGCGTGAACTGCCGGTAGTCGGCCCCGCGGTAGGCGATGAGCTGGTCGGGCACGTATTCGAGCACCGCACCTTTGCCCAGGCGCACCACCATGTCCTGGCGGGCAAAGGTGCCGGGGGTCTTGTACACCTTGGTGGCCGACTGGGTGGTCAGCAGCAGCGAGGCGTCCTCGTCCACCGAGACCTCGATGCCGTAGTTGTCCCCGCCCAGGTACCCGCCGCCGGGGTTCACGATGGTGTAGCAGACCTGGGCGGTGTCATCGAGGTAGTGCGGCCGCAGGATCCGCAGGGCACCCTGGTGGTACTGCCGGGTCGCGATGGCCTTGCCCGCCCGGTTTCCCACCTGCAGGCGCAGCTCGCCGACGAGCTTGGTCCCGGCGAAGGGCGAGGGACCCAGTTCCCGGATCACTGGCTGCTCGGCCATTCTCGGTGCCATCCCTCCCTAGCCCAGATCCAGCATCAGCACCTCGTGCTTGAGCCAGTCGATGACGGTGTCCAGTCCCTCGTCGGTCTTGAGGTTGGTGAAGCAGAAGGGCTTGTCCCCGCGGAATTCCTTGGAGTCGCGCTCCATCACCGACAGGTCCGCGCCCACGTAGGGGGCCAGGTCGGTCTTGTTGATGATGAACAGGTCGGACTTGATCATGCCCTGGCCGGCCTTGCGCGGGATCTTCTCGCCCTGGGCCACGTCGATGATGTAGACGGAGAAGTCCACGAGCTCCGGGGAGAACGTCGCGGAGAGGTTGTCTCCGCCGGACTCGACGAAGATGACCTGCAGGTCCGGGTGCTTGGCCTTCAGTTCCTCGATGGCCGCCGAGTTCATCGAGGTGTCCTCGCGGATCGCGGTGTGCGGGCAGCCGCCGGTCTCGATGCCGACGATCCTATCCAGCGGCAGCACGCCGTTGGCCGCCAGGATCTTGGCGTCCTCGATGGTGTAGATGTCGTTGGTGATCGCGGCCATCGAGACCTCGTCGTTCAGCCGGCGGGTGATCCGCTCGATCAGCTGGGTCTTGCCCGCTCCCACGGGTCCGCCGATGCCAATGCAAATCGGTTCCATGATGCACTTCCTTCTGTCGTAGGTTTTTCGCGCCGCGTGTCCGCTGCCCGGTCAGGACATGAACATGCGCGCGCGCAGGTGTTCGTGGCGCATCTGCGCAATTTCCAGGCCCGGGGCCGCCGCCCCCAGGTCCTGGATCTCCAGCGCGAAGATCGCTTCCACGGCGGCCAGCACCGGGGCGTGCATGGCACGCAGCACCCGCTGCCCGGCGTTCTGCCCGATGGGGATCCCGCGGATCGCGTTCTGCGTCAGCGAGGTCACGGTGGAGAACAGGTAGGCGGCCACGGTGTCGGCGCACGGGGCGCCGGCGCCGCGCGCGCCCAGGGCAAAGGCAATGCCCGGGTGCCCGTGGCAAGTGCCGGAAGCGACCTGCTCCCGGTACTCCTCGAGCTCCTTGGTGGGGAAGACGCTGGTGGCCACGTGCAGCATGCGCGCACCCATCTTCACCCCGGCCTCGCGGATCTGCCGCGGCACCGCCGCGGCATGGACCAGCGCGTCGATCCGCGCCAGCTCCGCTCCCCCGGCGGCCTCGTGCGCGAGGCGCACCGCCAGCCCGTCGGTGTAGGCCAGGGACTGGGACAGGAATTTATCCAGCCACAGCCCGAAGCTTGCCTCGTCGTGCACCGCCCGGGTGTCCAGGTAGCTTTCCAGCCCCATCGAATGGCTGAACGCGCCGGTGGGCAGCGCCGAGTCGGTCAGTTGCAGCAGCGTGAGCAGGTGCCCCGCCGCGGGGCTAGTGGGTGTGTTCGGCATGGCGGAACGGCACCGGCATCACGCGTTCCTGGCGCTGGTACGGCGTGTGGTGGTGCTTGAGGAAGTCCTCCACGGTGTGGTCGTACTGCACCACCATCACCGCCGCGCCGTAGTCGGAATCGGCGTCGAAGAACTGGGCCTGCAGGTGGCGGTTGCCCAGGGCGTGCGCCACCTGCCCCATCTCGAAGACGGACCCCGGGGCAATGACCAACACGTCGGTGGGCAGCACCGAGATCGTGATGATCTCCTTCTCGTTGCGCAGCAGGATGTCGCCGTCCTCAAGGTCCGGGCCCGGCGCCAGGCGGATGCCCAGCTCCCTGCCGTGGTCGGTGGTGACGCGCTGGATGCGCTTGACCAGGGCCGATGAGGGCAGCACGACTTTTTCCTCGTGCAGCTTCGCCAGCTCGGCCTCGGGGACATCGCGTTTGTTCCCCGTTAGCTGCTCGATGATCATGAAACTCCTTTGAATGCTCGCCGTCGGTTTAGAAGAGGAAGTAGCGCTGGGCCATGGGCAGCACGCTGGAGGGCTCGCAGGTGGCCAGCACCCCGTCCACGGTGACCTGGTAGGTCTGCGGGTCGACCTGGATGTCCGGGGTTTCCCCGTTGAACTTCATGTCGGCCTTCGTCAGAGACCGGATCCCGGAGACCGGGCGGATGACCTTGCGCAGCCGCAGGCGCTCGGGAACGCCCTCCTCGATGGCCGCCTGGGACAGGAAGGTGATGGAGGAGGCATGCACCGCGGTGCCCAGCGCGCCGAAGTTCTCACGCAGCGTGCGTGGCTGCGGGGTCGGGATCGAGCCGTTGGCGTCTCCCATGAGCGACTGGACGATCAGCCCGCCCTTGATGACCATGTCCGGCTTGACGCCGAAGAACGCGGGTTCCCAGAGCACCAGGTCGGCGAACTTGCCTTCCTCGATGCTGCCGATGGAATCGGCAATGCCGTGGGCGATGGCCGGGTTGATGGTGTACTTCGCGACGTAGCGTTTGAGCCGGAAGTTGTCCCCTACTTCGGGGTCCCCCTCCAGCTTGCCGCGCTGGCGCTTCATGGCGTCGGCGACCTGCCAGGTGCGCAGCACCGTCTCGCCCACGCGGCCCATGGCATGGGCGTCGGAGGAGGTCATGGAGAAGACGCCCAGGTCGTGAAGGACGTCCTCGGCGGCGATGGTCTCGGCGCGGATGCGCGAGTCGGCGAACGCGACGTCCTCCGGGATGTCCGCGTTGAGGTGGTGGGCCACCATGAGCATGTCCAGGTGCTCGTCCACGGTGTTGTTCGTGTACGGCAGCGTGGGGTTGGTGGAGGCCGGCAGCACGTTGGGCAACCCCGCCATGCGGATGATGTCCGGCGCGTGCCCGCCGCCGGCGCCCTCGGTGTGGAAGGTGTGGATGACCCGGCCGTCGATGGCCGCGATGGTGTCCTCGACGAAGCCGCATTCGTTCAGGGTGTCGGCGTGGATGGCGATCTGCACGTCGAATTCTTCGGCGATCTTCAGCGAGTTGTCGATCGAGGAGTGGGTTGCTCCCCAGTCCTCGTGGATCTTCAGGCCGATGGCTCCGGCGCGGATCTGCTCGGCCAGGGGAGCGCGCGCGCTGGCGTGGCCTTTGCCCAGGAACCCGATGTTCATCGGCAGGTTTTCCACGGCTTGCAGCATCCGGGAGATGTGCCACGGGCCGGGAGTCACGGTCGTGGCCTTGGAAGCGTCGGAGGGCCCGGCGCCTCCGCCGATCATGGTGGTGACGCCGGAGGCCAGCGCCACGGGGATTTGCTGTGGGCTCACGAAGTGCACGTGGGTGTCGATGGCGCCGGCCGTGAGGATCTTGTGCTCCCCGGCAATGATGTCGGTGGCCGCGCCGATGGTGATGTTCACACCGTTGGTGATGTCGGGGTTGCCGGCCTTGCCGATCTTGAAGATGTGGCCGTCGCGCAGGGCCACGTCGGCCTTGTAGATCCCGGTGTAGTCCAGCACCACCACGTTGGTGATGACGGTGTCGGGGATGTCCTGGTCGCGGGTCATCTGGCCGTTTTGGCCCATGCCGTCCCGGATGACCTTGCCGCCGCCGAAGACGACCTCGTCGCCGTAGTTGGTGTAGTCGTGCTCGATCTCGGCCAGCAGTTCGGTGTCTGCCAGTCGAATGGCGTCCCCCGTGGTGGGACCGTACATCTCCGCATAGTGCTTGCGGCTCATCTCGAAACTCATTTGGTGCCCTCCGCTTCGGGATCCTCGTTAACGGCGTCCTTGGTACCGGCTTCTTCGCTTTCCTCGCTGGCGCGCCGGACCTCGTCCGGGTGCGGCGGCAGGGATTCGTCGACCGGGTCCACGCCGAAGTCGGTGTGGAAGCCCACTGACTCGCGGCCGAGGTTGGGCAGGTCGATATCGTAGTCGGCGACCAGTTCCGCTTCGGTGACCGGGTTGATGCCGGCGGAGCCGCCGATGGCCTCGGTTTCCACGGCCGGGATGGTCTCGCCGACCGGCCCGTTCACGCGGTCCTGGAACCCGTAGACGTGCCGGCGCCCGGCGAATTCAACCAGGTGCACGGTGCGTGCATCCCCGGGTTCGAAGCGCACGGCGGTGCCGGCGGGGATGTCCAGACGGAAGCCGCGGGCAGCCACGCGGTCCAGGTCCAGCTGCGGGTTGACCTCCGCGAAGTGGTAGTGCGATCCGACCTGGATGGGGCGGTCGCCGTGGTTCACCAGGTTCAGGATTCGGGTTTCGAGCTCCGAGTTGCAGAGCACGGGTTCGTCACGCAGGATGTATTCTCCCGGTTTCATGTTCTTCTCTCCCTTGCCTAGCGAATCGGGTTGTGGACGGTGACAAGCTTGGTTCCGTCGGGGAAGGTCGCCTCGACCTGCACGTCGGAAATCATGTCGGCGACGCCCTCCATGACCTGCTCGCGGGTCAGGATGGTGGTTCCGTAACTCATCAGGTCCGCCACCGTGCGCCCGTCACGGGCGCCTTCAATGAGCTCATAGGTCAGGATGGCCACGGATTCGGGATGGTTGAGCAGCAGTCCACGCGACTGGCGTCTGCGCGCCAGGTCGGCGGCAACAACCACCATGAGTTTTTCGTGCTCACGCGGGGTCAAATGCATCTAGGGCTCCAGTTCTCAACAGCGGAAATAAAAAGCGCCACCCGTTATCTTCAACCGGCGGGAAGGCGCGCCGGGAGGTCCGTGGATAGGGCAAGAATAGCAGAAGAAAACCGGTGACCACCTCGTGATTGAGGTGGCGCGCCAACAGCGTAGCCCAAGGCTTGGTTCGCGGCCGACCGGGGCGACGACCCGACCTTTTCAAACGCTGCCTGACCTCGGACAAAAACAAAACGTCCCGCGGTTTCCACTACTGGTGGAATCGGCGGGACGCCTTGGCCTTGCCTTGCTGTTTCGGTCCCCTACAGGCCCAGCTCGTCCTTGCCATAGGCGTAGAGGTAGGGCACGCCCGCCTCGGCCTCGATGCGTTCCTTCGAACCGGTGTCGCGGTCAACGATCACGGCAACCGCCACGACGTTGCCGCCGGCCTTGCGCACGCCCTCGACGGCGGTCAGCGCGGACCCGCCGGTGGTGGAGGTGTCCTCAAGGACCACGACGTTGCGCCCCTCGACCGAGGGTCCCTCGACCTGGCGGCCCATGCCGTAGGACTTCTGCGCCTTGCGAACCACGAAGGCGTCGATCGAGCGCCCGGCGTGCCCGGCAGCATGCATGAGCGCAGTGCCCACCGGGTCTGCGCCCATGGTCAAGCCGCCGGCGTTGGTGAATTCGATTCCTGCCTCGTCGAGCATTTCCAGCATGACGGAGCCGACCAGCGGCGCGGCCTCGTGGTGCAGGGTGATGCGGCGTAGATCGATGTAGTAGTCGGCCTCCTTGCCGGAGGAAAGGATGACCTTGCCGTGGACCACGGCTAGTTCCTTGATGAGTTCGAGCAGGCGGGTGCGCGCGGCAGTGTTGGTCATGGGTTCAATTCTAGTTTGGCCGGTGGCATGCCTGCGATCACTACGGGTATGTGTCATCGCCTGGCCGGCATCGGCGGCACCGCCACACCTCGCCCTTGCCTTGACCGATCTGGCTACAGACAGGCAGGTGGTCCCCGGGTTAGGGTGGGGTCATGACCGATTCTCGCCCTTTGGGTTACTGGCTTAAATTGGTTGACTCGCTCATCTCCGAGCAGTTCGCCAACTCCCTCGAAGAGCACGGCGTCACGCGCCGGCAGTGGCAATTGCTCAATGTCCTTTCGCGCGGACCCGCCACCGGCGGCGAGCTCACCGCGGCCCTCGCGCCCTTCTTCGGGGAGGTCCAGGTCGAGGACGAACCCACCAGCCCGTCCGAGCACCTGGCCGAGCTCGTTGAATCGGGCTGGGTTGCCGAGGAAGGCCATACCTTCACGCTCACCGAGCGGGGCACTGTGTCGCTGGATCGCCTGACCGAGATCGTCGACGCCATGCGCGAGGAATCCAGCGCGGGGATCAGCGCCGAGGAATATTCCACCACCCTCACCTCCCTGCAGAAGATGGCCGGAAACCTTGGCTGGGATCCCAACAAACCGCCGGCAGACGCATAGGGAAATCCCGACACAGTCGCGTCCCGGTGACAGGTTAGGCTTGGGACATGCGCGAACTACAGGCTGCCATCATCAAGGAAATGGGTGTCAAGCCCCGGATCGACCCCGCCGGGGAGGTCCGTGCCCGCATTGATTTCCTCAAGGATTACCTCGTTGCCACGCACACCAACGGGTTCGTGCTGGGCATCTCCGGAGGGCTGGACTCCACCCTGGCCGGGCGCCTGGCCCAGCTTGCCGTCGAGGAGCTCCGCGCGGCGGGAACCGACGCCAAGTTCGTCGCCGCACGCCTTCCCTACGGAACCCAGCTCGATGAGGACGACGCCCAGGCCGCCCTCGATTTCGTGGCCGCGGACGAGGAACGGACCTTCAATGTGAAGGCCGGCGTCGATGGCCTCGAAGCCGCCTTCCACAAGGCCGTCGGCACGCCGATCTCCGATTTCAACAAGGGCAACATCAAGGCGCGCATGCGCATGATCGCGCAGTACACCCTGGCGGGCGAGGAAAACCTGCTGGTCATCGGCACCGACCACGGCGCCGAATCGGTCACCGGGTTCTTCACCAAGTTCGGGGACGGCGGCGCCGACCTGCTTCCGCTCTTCGGGTTGAACAAGCGCCAGAACCGCGAGTTGCTGCGGCACCTGGGCTCCCCGAGGCAGTTGTGGGAAAAGGTCCCCACCGCCGACCTGCTCGACGGCCAGCCGCTGCGCACCGACGAGGACGAGTTGGGCATCACCTACGAGAACATCGATGACTACCTCGAGGGTCGCGAGATCCCGGAGGCCGCCGCCTCCCTGATCGAGGGCAAGTTCCTGCGCACGCGCCACAAGCGCACCACCCCGGTCACCATCTTCGACACGTGGTGGAAGGCCTGATCGCTTCCGGAACCGCATAGGCTGGATCCCGTGGAAAGCACCCTGAACGAACCGTCCCCGCGTCCCGAGGCACCAGAAATTCCCGTCGAGGAATTCCCGGAGCCGACCGGCGAGCTGGTCCAGCCCATCATCCTGTTGGTGGACCGCGAGGAACCCTGCCCCGAGGACGAGGGCATTGCCGTCGCGGCGCTGGCCTCGGTCAGCGCGCTGCTGGCCAACCCGCGCCACCCGTATTGGCGGCCCTGGGCGCAGGGCGCGTTTGCCAAGAGCGTCCGCCGGGCCGACGCCAAGATGTTCGCCAAGGTTGCCGGGGAGTTCCCCGGACATGTCATGGCAGAGATCGGGACGGCACGGGCCATGGGGTTCGCCCCCATGCAGGCCGACTCGCTGCCCAAGCGCCTGGCCAAGCTCCAGGTCTCGGGAACCACGCTGCCGCCGGGCCGCCCCATGGAAGCGACGACGGTGCGCATTGCGCTGAACGATTCACTGGGCATGAGCACCGGGAAGGCCGCTGCGCAGGCGGCGCATGCGTTGTTTGCCTGGGTGTTGGAGGGAAAGCCGGAGGAGCTTGATGCCTGGCGTGCGGCCGGCTGCCTGCTATCGATTGAACGCCTCGACGCCAAGGCGTTCAGGAAGGGCGCACGCTCGGCCCACGGCCCGGTGATCCATGATGCCGGGCGGACCGAAATCACCCCGGGCTCCGCGACGGCATTCGTCAGTGTGGGTTGACGAACGCCGAGTGGCCGGTGACGGCCCGTCCGACGATCAATGAGTTGATTTCGTAGGTGCCTTCGTAGGTGTAGAGGATTTCAACGTCCCCGAAAAGCTTGGCCATCTCGTAGTCGCTGGTGACGCCGTTGCCTCCCAGCAGGGCCCGCCCCTTGGCCGCTGATTCGCGGGCAAGGCGCGTCGTGGTCGACTTGGCCATGGCGGCCTGGACCATTTCAAGATCCCCTGTGCCCTGGATTCTGGCCACATCCGCCATGAGTGAAAGGCTCGCCATGGCGTTGCCCAGGATCTCCGCCAGCGGCAACTGCACCAACTGAAACCCCGCAATGGGTGCACCGAATTGTGTGCGCGCCAGGGCGTAGTCCCTTGCGATGTCGAAGATCCCGAGCTGCACGCCGGCCGCCTGCCAACCCACCCAGGCGCGCGAGTGCTTGAGCAATTCATTGGCGGCCGCAAAGTTCGTGGCGCCGGGCAGCCTGTTGGATTCGGGGACACGAACCGCGTCCATCCGGATGTCTGCATTTTGCATGATCCGCAAGCCGATCTTGTTGGAGATCTTGGTTGCGCTGAACCCCGGGCGATCGGACTCGACGATGAAGGCCTTGATGGCATGGTCGTCGGTGTCTCGTGCCCACACCAGGGAGAAGTCGGCCATGGTGGCCGCTCCGATCCAGCGCTTGGCCCCACTGATGACCCATTCGTTGCCCTCGCGGGTGGCCGTGGTGGCGAGCCCTCCGGCAATGTCAGAACCGTGCTCGGGTTCGGTCAGGGCAAAGGCTCCCAGCGCCGTGAATTGGGTCAGTGCGGGCAGCCACTTCTTGCGCTGTTCGGCCGACCCCAGTTCCCGGATCATGCCGACAATCAGTTCATTGTGGATGCCGATGAGGGCCGAGAGGGAAACATCGGCACGTGCTGCCTCGACATAGACCAGGCCCTTGAACAGTTCGCTGCTGCCATCCAGCTGGATCCCTCCGAGTCCGTGGGAGGCCATTTCGGGCAACAGGTGGTGCGGGAATTCCTCGCGGTTCCAATACTCGAGGGATTCGGGGCGAACCCGGTCCTGCAGGAACGAGCGAATATCCCGCAGCCTTCGGCGTTCGGACGGTTCGAGGAGCTGCCAAATGTGCATGAGGTCGACATCCGGAAACGGCAAGCTCGTTGCGCTTCGCCCGGTGTCGGTTTCGGCAATTGCTGCTTGGTCTGCACTCAATGGCATGAGAGGGGTGACTCCTTGTCCGGTGAAATATTTGGCTCGATGTTTGCAAGCCCTTCCAAACGCTTGGATATCCAAGTATATTTGCAAGTGACTCAAATCACTAGGGCTTCCTACTAATTAGGAGTCCGGTCGAAAGGACGGCAATGACCGTTACCGAAGAATTCCGTGCAGCACGCGACCGACTCCTTGAACTGCGCACCGATTACACCGGCGCCCGCGAGGACTTCCGGTGGCCCGAGTTCACGGAGTTCAACTTCGGTCTCGACTGGTTCGACCAGGTTGCCAAGGACCCGTTGCGCGCCGACACCAATGCGCTGGTCATTGTCGAAAAAGACGGCACCTCCACGCGCCGCACCTGGGCCGAGTTGTCTGCCCGCTCCGGCCAAGTCGCCAACTGGATGCGCTCGATCGGCATGAAGCGCGGCGAGAAAATGATCGTCATGCTGGGCAACCGGGTGGAACTCTGGGAGATCATGCTTGCCGGCATCAAACTGGGCATGGTCATGATCCCCACCACCACGCAGATGACCCACCTGGACCTGCAGGACAGGGTTGAGCGGGGCGGCGCGCGCTGGGCCCTGGCCGGGCGCGGAGACACCCAAAAGTTCGACCGGGTCGCCGGCGACTACACGGTGATCCACGTCGACGGCGACGCTCCGGCGGGCGAAGTGGACTACACCGAGAGCTCCACGCACCCCACGGAATTCGTTCCCGACGTTGCGACCAAGGCCGATGAAACCCTGCTGCTGTACTTCACCTCCGGCACCACCTCCAAGGCCAAGCTGGTGGAGCACACCCACACCTCGTATCCGGCCGGGCACCTGAGCACCATGTTCTGGATCGGCCTGGAACCCGGCGACGTGCACCTGAATGTCGCTTCCCCGGGTTGGGCCAAACACGCGTGGAGCAACTTCTTCACGCCCTGGATCGCCGAGGCAACCGTTTTCCTCTACAACTACGAACGCTTCGACGCCAAGGCGCTCATGGCCCAGATGGATGCCGAATCCGTGACGAGTTTCTGCGCCCCGCCCACGGTCTGGCGGCTGCTCATCCAGGCGGACCTGACGGCACTGAAGAACCCTCCGGCCAAGCTGGTGTCCGCCGGCGAGCCGTTGAACGCCGAGGTCATCGACCAGGTCAGCCGCGCCTGGGGGCAAACGATCCGCGACGGCTTCGGGCAGACCGAAACCACCGTGCAGATCGCCAACCCGCCGGGGATGCCCATCAAGATCGGTGCCATGGGCCGCCCCATGCCAGGTTACGACGTGGTCCTCATCGACCCCGCCACGGGGGAGGCCGGCCGCGAGGGGGAAATCTGCCTGCGGCTGGATCCACGACCACTGGGGCTGATGAAGTCGTACTACGGGGATGCGGAAAAGACGGCGGATGCCTTCCGTGACGGCGTTTACCACACCGGGGACATGGCCGAGATGGACGAACAGGGAGTCATCACCTACGTGGGCCGCGGGGACGACGTGTTCAAGTCCAGCGACTACAAGCTCAGTCCCTTCGAATTGGAGTCGGTGCTGATCCAGCACCCCGCGGTGGCCGAGGCCGCCGTGGTGCCCTCCCCCGATGCGCTCAAGCTCTCGGTCCCCAAGGCCTTTGTGGTCACCGCCGCGGGCCACGAGCCCTCGGCGGAGCTGGCCGAAAGCATCCTGGGGTTCTGCCGGGAACACCTGGCACCCTTCAAGCGGATCCGCCGACTGGAATTCGCCGAGCTTCCCAAGACCATTTCCGGGAAGATCCGGCGGGTGGAGCTCCGGAACAACGAGGTGGCACGCCACGATGCGGCCGACGGGCACCAGGGCAAGG
The DNA here is from genome assembly GCF_045798555.1 of Paeniglutamicibacter sp. MACA_103. Classification (NCBI taxonomy): domain Bacteria; kingdom Bacillati; phylum Actinomycetota; class Actinomycetes; order Micrococcales; family Micrococcaceae; genus Paeniglutamicibacter; species Paeniglutamicibacter sp. MACA_103. Next base: position 71,581 of record NZ_JBIXLN010000017.1, read on the forward strand.
GTGTCGAGTACCGCGACGACGATTTTCCGTCCCTGAAATCCTGATGCCCGAGCGGGCTTGGATAAGCTGGGGCACGAGTTCTATCCGGAGGGAAAATTGAGCCAGCCATTACCGCGCGATCCGATCCTGGAAGCGCAACGCAATTGGGAACGCCACGGGTGGGAGGACGTCGCCGAGCCGATGGCCGCGATCACCGCCCTGATGCGGACGCAACAGATCCTCCTGCAGCGCGCGGAAACGGCGCTCAAGCCCTTCGACCTCACCTTTGCCCGATACGAAATGCTCGCGTTGCTCAGCTTCGCCCGGGACGGCGCGCTGGCCATGAGCCGGGCCAGCGCGTTGCTGCAGGTCCATGCCACCTCGGTGACCAATGCCGTGGACCGGCTGGAGAGCGCCGGTCTGGTGGCCCGCACCAAGCATCCGACCGACAAGCGCACCACGCTCATTGCCCTGACCCCGCAGGGCAGGGAGCTGGCGGCGGCGGCCACCCTCGAGCTCAACGCCCAGGTCTTTGCGGACTCGGGTTTTTCCGACCGCGACATCTCCACGCTGATCCGCATCTTCTCCAAGTTCCGCCGCGACGCCGGGGACTTCTCCGCGGGCGAATCGACTTCCGAGTAGGGATTGCGCCCACCCGGGATCCGCGCACCTAGACCCCGACGAGTTCCGGAAGCCCGAGCATGCCGTCGCGCATCGCGGCGACCGAGTCGGTGAGCGAAATGAATTCGGTGTCGTGCGTGACCATCACGGTGGCCACCGAGAATTCCCTGGTCACCCGGGCCAGCAGGCGCACGATCGATTCGCTGCGCGCATTGTCCAGCGCGGCGGTGGGTTCGTCGACCAGCAGCACCTTCGGCTCCCCCATCAGGGCCCGGGCGATGTTCACGCGCTGGCGCTGGCCGCCGGAGAGTTGGTGCGGTCGCTTCTTGGCGCTGTCGGCCAAGCCCACGATGTCCAGCAGCTCCAGGGCCCGGGCCTTGGCGGGCTTCAGCGGCTTGCCGCGCAGGTGGTCGGAAATCATCAGCTGTTCGACGGCGGTCAGCGAGGCCAGCAGGTTGGGCTGCTGGAAGATGATGCCGATCTTCTCGCGGCGCAGGGCGGTCGTTTGGGCCTCGTTCAGGTCGCTGGCGGTGGTTCCGTCGACGATCACCAGCCCGCTGGTGGGCCGGATCAGCGTGGCGGCTGCCGCCAGGAGGGAGGACTTGCCCGAGCCCGAGGGTCCGATCAGCGAGAGCATCTGGCCCGCTCCCACGGCCAGGTTGACGGAGTCCAGCGCCTTGAGGGTGCCCTGCCCGTCCGGGTACTCCAGGGTCAGGTCGATCAATTGCAGGGGCATGTTGGTGGTTGCGGCTCTCTTGCCGGTGGCAGCGGTGGTCATGGGAATCCTTTGCGGAAAGGTGGGAGGTACGAAGAGGGAGGGGCGGCGGCCGGGGACTTGGCGCGGGGCTAGTTGCCGCCCAGGGCGATCAGCGGATCGACCTTGGTGACGCGGGAGACGGCGAGCCCGGCCCCGGCCAGCCCGAGCACCACGACCCCGAGGATGGGCAGGGCCGTGGTGGCGGGGCCGAGCAGGAAGGGTGCCGCGTTGGCGGCAAGGGAGCCGCCGAGGATGCCGAGGCCGCCGCCGATGCCGGCTCCGAGCAGCAGCACGATGCCGGCCTGGGTGATGGCGTCCCTCAGCACGTAGCCGCCGGAGCCGCCGAGGGCCTTGAGCACCGCGATGTCGCGGGTGCGCTGCACGGTCCAGACGGTGAGGAAGGCCAGGATCACCAGGGCCGAGATCCCGTAGAGGAATCCCTGCATCATCAGCAGCGAGCCGTTTTCGCTTTTGTAGGACCCCAGCGCGGCGTAGGAGCCGGTGCGGGTGGTGCTGACGGTGGCTGCGGCCGTGTTCGCGGCGTCAGTGTCCACGGTTGCCCCGTCCTGGTTGGTGACGGCTATGACGGTGCCGGCCTCGGTGGTGTCGCCCAGGTGGGCAAGCCTGGCCCAGGAGTCCAGGTCCGTGTAGATGACCGAGGTGTGCGAGTACCAGTTGTCGGCGGCAGTCGCGCCGACGGTCAGCTCGGTCCCGGCCATGGAGACGGTGTCCCCGACCTGGAGCGACAGGTCCTCGGCCACGGACTCGCCAATGACGACTTCTCCCTTGGCAACCTGAACAGGTGCGAGGGAACTTTCTGCCGGCACGCCGAAGACCGCGACGTTGGTGGTGCCGCTGCTGGTTTCGGACCCGGCGGCCGAACCCGTCAGGCGGGTCTGGGTGATGCCGATTGCCTCGGCCGACGCGACGCCCGGACGGGCGCCCCAGGCCGCGACCTGGTCCGCGGTGACCTGGCTTTCGGTGAAGGAGGCCTTGGGGTCGTTGCCGCTGGCGGCTCCGAAGGCGATGGTGTCCACGGGTGTGCTCGCCGAGCCGAGGTTTTTCAGTGCGGAGGTTGACTGGTCGCCCAGGCCCGCGGTGAGCCCGGAGAGCATGACCAGCAGCAGCGTGATGAGTGCGACCACCGAGCCCATGAGGGCGAAGCGGCCCCTGGCGAAGCGGATGTCGCGGATTGCAAGAAACACGGCGGGAGGTTCTCTTTCAGTGGATGGCGGAGGGGCTTGCCGGCGGCAATTTCCCCCTGTCTTGTATCCATCCTCCGTTTTGCCGCTCCCCCGCACATCGACCATATGGTCGATTGGTGCCGGGCCGACCGCTATTCGGGCATCCGCCCCTCCACCCATGAAATATACCGGCGCAGCGACCGCTGCACGGTGGCATGGGCATCCTCGCGCAGCACGCCGAAGGCGCTGTAGAGGCGGGAGAATTCCAGCGGCGTCACGATATCCAGGATCCGCTCGATGGCGCGGGCGGGCAGCGGGATGTTGTTTACGTAGCTGCGCATGGCGTTTGCAGACTTCGCGTCCCCGCCCACGGCGATCGTGTCCCCGGTGATCAGCACGCCGGCGCCGTCCTGCCCCGCCGGCCAGTGCACGACGCTGCTGCCGGCAAAGTGCCCGCCGCATTGGTACATCCAGAGCCCCGGGAGCAATTCGGCCTTCCCGTCCCACAGTTCGATGACGGGGTCGGGGCGCCGGATCCACTGCTCGTCGGCCTTGGCCACATAGACCGGGGCGTGGCCAAAACGGTGGCTGTACTGGATCGACGAGCCGGTCAGGTGCGGGTGGCTCGAGGCGATGGCCGCCACCCCGCCGAGCTCATCGATGCGGCGCGCGCCGGCCGCATCGATGAATCCGGGTGGCTCGAAAAGCAGGTTGCCGCCGGGGGTGCGGACCAGCAGCCCGCGCTGCCCGATGCCCAGTTTCGGCGTCGTGGTGACGGCGTAGAGGTCGGTCTCCAATGCGTGGACATTCAATGCGTAGCCCTGGTTTTCGAGTTCGTCGCGGGTGGTCCAGGACTGGCCGGAAGCGGGGACCCATTGGCGCTCGTCCTCGCAGATCGCGCAGCTCTCGGGCGGCTTGGGCGCCTGGGCGTGTTCGATGGCGCAGGTGGAGCAGCTGAAGATGGTCATGACGACCCTTTTCTCCCGGTTTGCAGGGCGTGGCCACACCCTGCAAAGCCCAGTAGTGGTTGAGATCAAACCGCCCCCGGCCCGGGGGCGTCGCGGACACCCTCGGTCCGCAGGCGGCGCGACCCCTGCATGGAACCGCCGGTTGCCTAGCTTCCCGACTTGTCCCGGATCTCGGTGATGATGCCGGAAAAGTCGCGTCCCGCCCCGCCCTCGTCGGCGAACCTGCGGTAGATCTGCGCGGCCATCGGGCCAAGTTGCGCGGCGACCCCGGCATTCTCCACGGCGTTCAAGGCCAGGCCGAGGTCCTTGGCCATCAGCGCGCCGGCGAAACCCGGGACATAGTCGCGGTTGGCCGGCGAGGCCGGCACGGGCCCGGGGACCGGGCAGTTGGTGGTCACGGACCAGCATTGTCCCGAGGCCGTGGAGATCACGTCGAACAGCGCCTGGTGGGTCAGTCCCAGCTTCTCGCCCAGTACGAAGGCCTCGGCGGCGCCGATCATGGAGATGCCCAGCAGCATGTTGTTGCAGATCTTTGCCGCCTGCCCGGACCCGTGCCCGCCGCAGTGCACCAGCTTCTTGCCCATGACCTCCAGCAGCGGGGTGATCTGCCCGAGGTCTGCCTCCTCGGCGCCGATCATGAACGTCAGCGTCCCGGCCTCGGCGCCGACCACGCCGCCGGAAACCGGGGCGTCGGCGGAGCGGTGCCCCGCGTCCAGCGCCAGCTGCGCCGCCTCGCGGGCCTGCGCCACGTCGATCGTGGAGCAGTCCAGGAACAGGGTGTTGGGCGGTGCGCTTTGGAGCAGTCCGGGTTCGCCCACCCCGCGGTAGGCATCGAGCAGGATGTCCCCGGAGGGGAACATCGTGAGCACGATGTTCGCGCCGGTCGCAGCCTCGGTCGCCGAGGCGGCACAGGGCACGCCGGCATTGACGGCCGCGTCCACGGCCGCGGGGACGACGTCGTAGCCCACCACGTCGAAGCCCGCCTCGATGAGGTTCACGGCCATGGGCTCGCCCATGTGCCCGAGTCCCAGGAATGCTATCCGGCCCGCGGCGGCGGGCGCTTTTTCAGTCATGTTCTTCCTCCAGCGTTATTCGACCGCGTCGCTCAGGGCGCGTGGGTTGAGTTTGAGTTCGCGTTCCCCGAGCGGGGCGAAGCAGGCGTCGATGTCTTCCTGCCGGACCTCGGCGAGGGTGGCCGGGTTCCATGCCGGGGCGTAGTCCTTGTCTATGACCTGGGCCCGGATGCCCTCGGGGAAGTCCCTGGACTTCAGGCAGCGCAGCCCCACGCGGTATTCCTGCTCCAGCGCCTCTTCGAGGGAATCCAGGTGCCGGGCCCGGCGCAGCGAGGCCAGGGTGAGCTTCAGCGCCGTCGGAGACTTCTTGCCCAGCGTCTCCACGGCGTACTGCGCCTCCTCGTTTCCGTCGCTTGCCGGTTCCCGCAGCGCGGAAAGGATTCCTTCGACGTCGTCGTGGGCATAGGCAGCGTCAAGCCAGGGCCGCCAGGATTCCAGGTTGGAGGGCGGGGCCGCAAGGACGAAGCCCGGCAGTGCCTCGTCGACCGGCGTGGATTCGAGGACCGCGAAGAGCTCCTCGGCGCGGTTGAAGTCGATGAGGTGGTCGGCAAGCCCCAGGTAGAGCACCTCGGCGGCGCCCAGGTGCTCGCCGGTGAGCGCGGCATGGGTGCCGGTTTCCCCGGGGGCGCGGGAGAGCAGGTAGGTGCCCCCGACATCCGGGACGAAGCCGATGGTGGTCTCGGGCATCCCGCTGCGCGTCCGGGTGGTGACCAGCCGGTGGCTTCCGTGCGCGGAGATCCCCACTCCCCCGCCCAGCACCAGGCCGTCCATGTAGGCGATGTAGGGCTTGGGATAGGCGTTGATCAGGGAATTGAGCCGGTATTCGGTGGCCCAGAACGCCTCGGTCTCGGTGCCGCCCGCCGCGATGTCGCGGTGGATGGCCACGATGTCGCCGCCGGCGCACAGCCCGCGTTCCCCGGACCCGCGCACCAGCACCTGGCTCACCGCGGGATCGGCGGCCCAGGCCCCGAGGGTCTCGAGCATGGTGGCGGCCATGGAGGCGGTCAGGGCATTGACGGCGCGCGGCCGGTTCAGCGTGATCACGCCCAGGCTGCCGCGGACTTCGGAAAGGACCTGTGGTTCCTCCACGTCGCCTAGCTCCCTTCCGGCATGACGAAGCTGGCGCCCTCGCGGATGCCCGAGGGCCAGCGCGTGGTCACGGTCTTGGTCTTGGTGTAGAAGCGGAAGGCGTCGGCGCCGTGCTGGTTCAGGTCCCCGAAGCCCGAGGCCTTCCAGCCGCCGAAGGTGTAGTAGGCGATCGGCACCGGGATGGGCACGTTCACCCCGACCATGCCGACTTGGACGCGGGAGGTGAAGTTCCGGGCGGTGTCGCCGTCGCGGGTGTAGATGGAGACGCCGTTGCCGAATTCGTGCTCCGAGGGCAGGCGCAGGGCCTCCTCGTAGTCCTTGGCCCGGACCACGCACAGCACCGGGCCGAAGATTTCCTCCTTGTAGATGCGCATGTTTTCGGTGACGTTGTCGAAGAGGGTGGGGCCGACCCAGAATCCGTCTTCGTGGCCTTCAACGATCAGCCCGCGGCCGTCGACCAGCAGCGAGGCGCCCTCGTCCACGCCGACCTGGATGTAGTCCTCGATGCGCTCCTTGGCGCTCTGGGCAACCACCGGCCCGAAGTCGGCCTCCTTGTCCATGCCGTCGCCGACCTTGAGCCCGGCCACGCGTTCCTTCAGCTTGGCCACCAGGGCGTCGGCCGTGGCCTCGCCGACCGGGATGGCCACCGAGATGGCCATGCAGCGTTCGCCGGCCGAACCGTACCCGGCACCCATGAGGGCGTCGGCAACCATTTCCAGGTCGGCGTCGGGCATGATCACCATGTGGTTCTTGGCCCCGCCGAAGCACTGGGCGCGCTTGCCGTTGGCCGCGGCGGTGGCGTAGATGCTCTGGGCGATCGGGGTCGAGCCCACGAAGCCGATGGCCTTCACACGCGGGTCCTCCAGCAGGGCGTCGACCGCAGTCTTGTCCCCGTTGACGACGTTGAAGACGCCGTCGGGCAGCCCTGCCTCGGTGAAGAGCTCGGCCAGGCGCAGCGGCACGGAGGGGTCGCGCTCGGAGGGCTTGAGGATGTAGGCGTTTCCCGCGGCCAGGGCCGGGCCGGCCTTCCACAGCGGGATCATGGCGGGGAAGTTGAACGGGGTGATCCCGGCAACCACGCCGAGGGGCTGGCGCAGGGAGTGCACGTCGATGTCGGTCCCGGCGCTGTCGGAGAACTCGCCCTTGAGCAGGTGCGGGGCTGCGGCGCAGAACTCGATGACCTCGAGCCCGCGCTGGATGTCCCCCTTGGAATCGGGAAAGGTCTTGCCGTGTTCGCTGGTCAGCAGCGCCGCCAGCTCGTCCATGTTCGCGTAGACCAGCTCAACGAACTTGTTCAGGATGCGGGCCCGGCGCTGGGGGTTCGTCTGCCCCCATTCGACCTGCGCTGCCTCGGCGACGGCGACGGCGGCAGCGACCTCGTCGGCCGAGGCCAGCGGGAGCCTGGACTGCACGGCACCGGTGGAGGGGTTGTACACGTCGGAGAAGCGGCCGGAGGTTCCCTTGGCGTGGGCGCCGCCCACATAATGGGTCAGTTCGCGGGTCATGTGATTGATGCTCCTAAACAAGGTTCGCCTGAACGCGGCAGCGGCCTGTGATGCGCACCACGCCTGTTAACCAAAAATATACTCGGACTTCCTACTAAATTGCTAGGTCTTTGCGTGCCCCGCCGCCGCCCATGGCCGCACCATGCATGTGCGCCGCGGCACGGGGGTCTCCGCCGGGCCGCGAGGCAAACCGCTGCGGCGCAAAACTGACCGCCGTGGTGAGAGTTGATAGGTTGGAAGGGTGAAGATTGCTACTTGGAACGTGAACTCCCTTCGTGCCCGTGCCGACCGCGTCGAGGACTGGCTGCGCCGCTCCGACGTCGATGTCCTGGCGATCCAGGAAACCAAGTGCAAGGACGAGAACTTTCCGTGGGAATTGTTTGAGAACAACGACTACGAGGTCGCACACTTCGGCCTCAGCCAGTGGAACGGCGTGGCCATCGCCTCCCGCGTGGGCCTGGACGACGTGGAACGCACCTTCGTTGACCAGCCGGCCTTCGGCAAGGGCGGCAAGGACCCCGTCCAGGAAGCGCGAGCGATCGCCGCGACCTGTGGGGGCGTGCGCGTCTGGAGCCTGTACGTGCCCAACGGCCGTGCCCTTCAAGACGAGCACATGCCCTACAAGCTCTCCTGGCTCGACACCCTCAACAAGCAGGCCGCCGGCTGGCTGGCGCAGGACCCCCAGGCGCAGGTGGCGCTGATGGGCGACTGGAACATCGCCCCGCGCGACGAGGATGTCTGGGACATCGACTTCTTCCTCGCCAACGAACTCACCCACGTCTCGCCCCCGGAGCGCGCCGCCTTCGACGCCTTCCTGCAGACCGGCTTCGTCGACGTGGTCCGCCCGCACACCGACACCCCCAAGACCTACACCTACTGGGACTACACCCAGCTGCGCTTCCCGAAGAACGAGGGCATGCGGATCGACTTCACGCTGGCCTCCCCCGCGCTGGCCGCCCGCGTGGTCGGCGCGCAGATCGACCGCAACGAGCGCAAGGGCAAGGGTGCCTCCGACCACGTCCCGGTGATCGTGGAGCTGGACTAGGCCATGGTGCAGGTCAGCGGAGCGAACCGGCGGGCCCTGCCGCCGACCTCCTACCTGCGCATTTTCGAGCCGCTGCGCGCCTTCTCGGATGCCGACCAGAAGCTGGCCGTGGCCAGCGGCCGGACCAACCGCGAGGCCATGGAGGACGCCAACGCCGCCGCGGCCCTGCAACGCCTGACCCGGCCCGCCTCCGACCCGTTCCCGCACCGGCACAAGGAATCCTTCCGCAAGCTGGTCACCACGTCCTGGGACGGGACCGTCAACACCCTGTACTGCCCGGACCAGCTGGCCACCCGCACCATCCTGGCCTCGGAACAGCTCGACGGATCCATGCGCCCGGCGTTGCTGGAACTGCTGGTCCCGGACGCCGCACGTGCGGCCAACGCGCTGCGCGTGGACCGGCAACGCTTCACCGACGACCTGGCGCACCTGCACACCCGCACCGCGACCTGGGGCATCCCCTTTGGCTGGCTGATCCTGGTGCACGAGGACGACGAGGTCGATGTCGTCGAGGACGGGGAGGAACTGCTCGCCAGCCGGATCTACACGCCGCTGCCCCAGGCCCTGGACCGGGTCCGCTACGCGGCGGCTACCCTGGCCATCCACGCACCGGAAATGGACCTGCTGGACGAGCTGGCGGCGCTGAGCGAATGGCTGCAGCTCTTTGACAAGGAGTCGGTGGTCGAGCTCGACTACGGGCGCATCGCGGCGCTCGTCTGGCCCGACGATTCGCCCCACGACCTGCGCCTGGGCATCGAGTCGTTGGCCGAATCCGACCTGACCGGAGCCGCCGCGTCTTACCGCCGGCTGTCGAACCGGTGGCTTGCCGTCCGCCAGCTGGCGCGCGCCAACTGAGGCCCTCCGGTTGCGGCTCGCGCCGGCGGCCGGGATCCGCGGCGGTTGGTAGTCTCGGATCATGACCTTGGTCCCTGCATTGCTGCTTTTTGCCCTGTACTTCCACCTGCGGCGCAAGGACCGCCGGATGCTGCGCAACGGCGTGGTGCTGGTGGCAGCCTGCTACCTGCTGCTGGTCCAGCTCGGCAACCTGTTCACGCAGTGGGTCCCCGGGGCTTCCTACGTCTACCTGGCCGTCCTGGCCCTGGCCCCGCTGGCGATCCTGGCGCTCGCGGCCGCGCTGATCCACAACGGCGTGGTGATGCACCGCAACGAGGGCAGGCGCCTGGGCAACATGGTCTCGCTGCTGCTGGGCCTGCTGCTCATCGGGCTGCCGGTGCTGGCGGTTGCGCTGGTGCTGACGCTCAATCCGCTGGGCGTCGGCCTGGCGGCGCTGCTCTTCTTCCTGTGCAGCTATTTCGGCGTGGTGTTCGTGGTGTTCCTCGCCTACGCCGTCGCGTACGGGCGCATGCCGTTCCGCGAGGACCCGCGGGGCATCGTGGTGCTGGGCTCGCGGCTGGTCGACGGCAAGGTGCCGCCCCTGCTGCGCAGCCGGCTCGACAAGGCGCTGGCTATCTACCGCAGCACCTCGCCGCGGCCGCTGCTGATTCCCTCCGGCGGCCAGGGGGCCGACGAGCCGTTCCCCGAGGGCGTGGCGATGGGCGAGTACCTGGTCTCGGCCGGGGCTGCGCCCGAGGACGTCGTGGTGGAGGACCGGGCCGTGAACACCGAGCAGAACCTGCGGCTCTCCGCGAAGGCGTTTGCCGCCGCGGGACGCAGCGGCCCGCTGTTGGCGGTGACCAACAACTACCACGTGCTGCGTGCGGCGCTGCTGGCCCGCCGGCTTCAGATCGACGCCGAGGTGGTCGGATCACCCACGGCCCGGTACTACCTGCCAAGCGCGTTCCTGCGCGAGTACGTGGCGGTGCTGGTGGAGCACAAGTGGCTGCACGCGCTGCTGTTCCTGCCGTTCGCGGGCCTCACCGGGGTGCTGGTCATGGCGTTCATCGCGAACCGGGGGTAGCCCGGTTCGGCTACAGGACGCGCTCGACCCGGGCGAAGCGGGAGCGCGCGCCCACCGCCAGGTACACCACCACGGGACCGCTGACGCCCAGCGCCTGCTGGACCACCTGCGCCGCCCGGGCAACGTCCCGGCCCAGGGGCCCGGGCGCGGTGCCCTTGCGCGGCTGGACCTTGATCCGCAGCCCGGCGTCCGGTTCCAGCTCCCAGACGCTGACGCCGATCGAGATGACGTCGTTGCGCCGCCCCAGGACATGGCGCAGCGCCTGCTCGACCGCGCTCTGGGAGATCTCCACCCGGCCCGGCAGGGGCTCGTCGTCAAAGTAGGCGGAAACGTAGTCGCCGCCCCGGCCACGGCCCTGCACGGCAATCCACCACAGCGCCAACAGGATGAGGCAAAGAAGCAGGGCGGTGATGAGGATCCACAGCCAGGATTCCCGCTGCCCCGGCAGCGTGGTGGCCGCCAGGACCTCATTGGTCCGCGCGCCCGCATCGGCCGCGACCCGCCGCCACCCGGCGGCGTAGCCCGGCGAAAGGGCGGAGAACACCAGGTGCGCGCCGCATGCCAGCAGCGCCAAGCCCACGATGGCCAGCAGGATCCGGTTGAGCAAGCGGGGAGTGCGGTTCACTGGCCGATCACCCCACGTTCGGCAACCCTGATGTAGACCTGCGGCAGCGGCTCGACCAGGTTGGTGCGCAGCTCGTCCTCCAGCCCGGCCACGACGAGTGCGGGGTTGATGGGCGTGCCCGAGGTCGGGCTCAGCTGCACCTCGACACGGTCGCGGTGCACGGTGACAATTGCCTGCCCGGGTCCCACGCCGGCTTCGGCGCGGGCGCGTCTTGCCAGCGACGCGGCCAGCACCTGGTCGTCGACGAGGACCACACCGTCCTCGCAGGCAAGCGCGTGGCGGGCGTGGCGCCCGCGGCGCAGCCCGTGCACCAGCAGCACCAACCCAAAGACCAGGGCGCAGAGGCCAATGGCCACCTGTGCCGCGGGGTCCAGACGCCCGGGCAGCGTCGAAATCCAGTGCCACCAGGTTTCCGGGGCGGCAAGCAGCGCTTCCTGGCCCAGGGCCTTGAGCGCCGACTCCAGAAGGGCGTACAGGCATACCGGCAGGGCGAGCACCGCCACGGCGATGGCCGCCGGCGAACGACCACTGGTGAGCTCCCGCTCCCTGATGTCCGCGTTTTCCTCCCGCATCAGCGCCTCCGATCTGCGGCGGAATCCACGATCCCGGTGACCCGCACGTCAACCCGGCTGACCAGGGAACCGGTCAGCTCGCTGAACTGTTTGCCTATTTCCCCCCGCTGGCTGCGCACCCGGTCGAGGACGGTGGGTCCCGCGGACGCTGCGGGGCCGGCCAACGGCAAGGGCAGGTGGACGGTCAGTGCCAGGTAGCCTGCGTCGTCGCGCAGAAACGCCCGCACCAGTCCCGGGTCCACACCGAAGACGTTGGCAGCCACCGCCCGCGCGGTGGCGGTGAGTGCCTGCGCGCTGACCCGGGTGTGACCGGCGCGTGGAGCACTCGCCGCTTCCCGCAGCGGCGTGGGGACGCTCTGGCTCATGACGAAGATCGTCGCCCGGTCAGGGCGTCAAGGATGGCGCGCATGTCGACCCGCCCGCCGACAACCCTGGATGCCAGGGCGCCGATGGACATGAACAGCGCCATCAGGAGGAAGCCTCCGAGGCCGTGCTCAAGCGCGGCCCAGGCCAGGATGGCCCCCAGGAGCGCGCCAATGAGTGTCACTTTCATGCTTGGCCTTCCGTCGCCGCGTTGCGCCGTTTTTCGGATACGGGTTGGGGGACGGGAAGATGCACGTCCCCGATCTCGATGTTCACCTCAATGACCTCGAAGTCCGTGAGGTCCTGGACAGCGACGAATACCGCCTCGCGCACCGCCGTCGCCAGGTCGTGCAGGCGGTACCCGTACGAAGCGGTGAGCACAAGGTCTATGGCGACCTGCCGCGTACCGACTTCCACGCTGACCCCATGGGCCGGCTCGGTGGCGGAACCCACAGCGCCGCGCAGGGCGCCCAGCGCCCGCGAGGTTCCCAGTCCCAGGGAATGGACCCCGGGAATGCCGCGAGCGGCAGCCGCGGCGACCTTTGCCACGGCGAGGTCGGTGATTTTCGTTGTTCCGCTGGCTTCAGTTTCGGGCAGGTTGTGCACCGAAAGTTCACGATCCATGGGTCCGGTCCTCTCTGCGCTCGCCTCACCATGCTCGGCGTACGCCCCCAGCCTACAGCCGATTGTGATGGACATCGCAAGAATTGGCAGGTGGGTTGGGGTTCTTCAGACAACGCCGACCACTTTTTCCCGAAAATGCGGGTCCGCAAGGTGCGGGAGTGCGGGTACTGGGTTAAAGCAAAAACCCCCTTGGAAACAAGGGGGTTTTAGATGGTGGCTCCGACCGGCGTCGATCCGGTGACCTTTCGATTTTCAGTCGAACGCTCTACCAACTGAGCTACAGAGCCTGGCATCATCAGGCTAGATGATCACCCGATCTTCCGGCGAACCGGAAAACCTAAGCGACCCTGACGGGACTTGAACCCGCGACCTCCGCCGTGACAGGGCGGCGCGCTAACCAACTGCGCTACAGGGCCTTATTCGCGAAGTCTCCCTCGCTCACAAGACAAGAACTCTACCAGAGCTTTTCGCTCCGACAAAATCCAGATTTCGTGCGTACCCCCAACGGGATTCGAACCCGTGCCGCTGCCGTGAAAGGGCAGTGTCCTAGGCCGCTAGACGATGGGGGCCAGGAACCACCGCGCTGGATTACTCCGCCGCAGTGGACTCAAATAACTATAGAGGTAAATTTCCCACCGCGCAAAACGAGGCGCGCGTGATGATCGACACGGACGTATTTGCCCCGGCCTCCGGCCGTTCACCTCGCCGAACGGCCGTCGAGGCCCGGTCGGGCAGTAGGTAGAGTGCAACTCATGGGGTACGAAATGACTGACGACGAGTTTGAGATTGTGGCCGAGCGTGCCCTGGACGAAATCCCGGAAGCCCTGCTTTCCATGATGGAGAATGTCGCCATCTTCATCGAGGATGCATACACGCCGCTGCCCGGCGAGGATCCCACGACCAAGCTGCTGGGGCTTTACGAGGGAACCTCACTCACGGAACGTGATTCGGGTTGGGGCGCCGGGGCCATGCCCGACCGCATCACCATATTCAAGGACGCGATCCTTGAGGTTTGCTCCAGCGAGAAGCAGGTTGTCGAAGAAGTCGGGATCACGATCGTTCACGAGATTGCCCACCATTTCGGCATAGACGACGATCGGCTTCATGAACTCGGGTGGGGCTAGGGCAGGACCCTCCCCCACGGGACTCACGGCCAAAACAAGATCCCCGACCGGCCGCAAACGATCGAACTTTCCGAATAACCGCCATGCATTAATACGGCCTCGCCCGATACCCCCACCGCGTGCCGACCGGCCCCAACGGCCGTCGGCATCGGGCGTTCGACGGATCGGCGGCAATCTCGACACTCCGCCCTGACCTATGACGACCCGTTTGCGGGCGGATGGGCCATTTCGAAATGCCGCCAAAATTCCGAGAAAATTATCGAATAATTACACCGCTGTAATTGCAGTTAATGATGTGACTGGTGTTGCCAGTGTGAATAGTTATCCCATAAGGTGCTAGAGGAAGCAGCGATCAGGCCGCACCGTTCCGGCCGTATTTCCCGCACCTGTTGCAGGACTTGCATACCGATCGCCGAAGTAAGGAACTACACGGCATGGCAATCAGGGAAACACTGGGCGTCGCCGCCTGCTCAATTGCGCTGGCTGCCACGTGCTTTAGCGGCGCGCTCCCGGCAGTGGCGTCAACAGCGGCAGCACCGTTAACCCTCAGTGTCGCGACGGAGCCCAACACCTCCAGCGCCGCGCTTCCCACCCAGGCGCAGCTGCAGGCCGCCAAGTCCGATCCCGAGGCGCTGAAGGCGCTGGTCGAACGGCTCGAGTCCCACATCGAATCCGGTCGCCAGGGCATCATCACCGCCGAGGCCGCCGCACTGGACGCCCAGGACAACCTGCTGGCCGCCGATGAACTGCTCGCCGAACGCACCCAGGCCGCCGCCGAAGCCGCCGCCGAGGCTGAAAAAGCCACCGAATACCTGCTCTCGAGCAAGAAGGACGTCGGGGCCCTGGCCTCGGACCTGTACCGCAATGGCGGAATCAATCCCGGCGTCGTCACGCTGCTCGAAGACTCCAAGGACAACGACGTCCTGTACAAGGCCTCCACCATGGACGCCTTGAGCGCCAACCGCACCCTGACGGTCAGCAACGCCGAGGACGCTGCCGCACTGTGGACCGCATGGCAGGACTATGCCGCTGCCGCTGCCAAGGCTGCCGACGAAGCCACCGCGGCCCAGCAAACCGCTGCGGCGGAAGCATCGTCGACGCTTTCCAGCTTCCAGGCCTCCGTCGCACCCCAGGAAAAACTCCGCGAAGAGCTCATCGGGCAACTGGCGTACCTGCACGACGTCGATGCCAGTGAGGAAGCCGAGCGCATTGCCGCCAAGGAGGCGGCCGCCGAGGCCAAGAAGCTTCAGGAACTGATTCAGAACGCGCCCCAGGCCAAGCCCCTCGTGGTCGCGCAGAGCAAGGCGCCCGAGATCAAGCCGCTGGCCGCCCCGCCCAGGGTCCCCGACGAGCGCCCGCAGAACCAAACCCTGGTTCCCAAGCCGTCCGCGCCCAAGGCCCCGCAACTCACCGTCGCGGTTCCGCCGAAGGAAGCACCGGCACCGGCCAAGCCCGCTCCCCAGACGCCCAAGGCCACCCCTAAGCCGACTCCCGCGCCCGAGGCGCCCAGGGAAACGGTCACGCCAAAGCCCAAGCCGGCTCCGGAGCCCGAGGCTCCGAAGGAAACGGTTAAGCCGAAGCCCAAGCCAACCCCTTCGCCGAAGCCGACGGTCGCCCCGCAGGCCCCGAAACCGTCGATCAAGCCCAAGCCCGAGCCGACGCCCGAGCCCACCAAGGAGCCCGAGGCGCCGCAGTCCTCCGGCAACTACAACGCCGCCTTCTCCTGGGGCCACATGATTGCAAACGACGAATCCAAGCAGTACAGGTACGGTGCCAACGGACCCGACTTCTACGACTGCTCGTCCTTCACCAAGGCCGCATACGCCAAGTCGGGCATTTACCTGCCCCGGACCTCGTCGCAGCAGTATGCGGCAGCGCCGACGAAGGTCCCCCTGAGCCAGCTGCGCCCCGGCGACCTGGTCTTCTCCTCGTCCAATGGCGGCAGTTCCTTCTACCACGTCGCCATCTACCTGGGCGGCGGGCAGGTCCTGCATGCGCGCAACCCGGCCAGCGGCATCTCCGTGACCCAACTGAGCTGGGTCAACAACCTGCACCCGTATGCGGGACGCTACTAGGGCAGGACCCACTCCAAGAACAAAAGCGTGAGGGCGTGACAACCAGTGGTTGCCACGCCCTCACGCATTGGAGAGCGAAAACGGCTTACAGGCCGTTGGCCCTGTCCTCGAACTCCTGGCGGGAGGCCAGGCGCGGATCCTCGCCGTCCGGGACCACCATGACCGGGCCCTTGGAGTGGTGCAGCACGCCCTGGCTGGTCGAGCCCAGCAGCATGCCGGCGAAGCCGCCGCGGCCGCGCGAGCCGGTCACCAGCAGCAGCGCCGTCTCCGATTCGCGGATGAGGATCTCCACCGGGGCGCCGTCGATGACGTCGGTTTCGATCTCGAGTCCCGGGAACAGGCTCTGCAGCCAGGCCTTGCCGATCCCCATCTGGTGGCGTACGTCGGCGGTAACCGCTTCCTGGTCGACGGTGGCCGGCATCCAGGCCAGTGCGCCGCTGATCGGGGCCAGGGCACACACCACGCGCAGGGTCAGTCCGCGGGTGGCTGCCAGCTCGGCGGCCACCAGCACGGCCAGACGCGCCCGGTCGGATCCGTCGACACCGACAACGATCCGGTCCTGGACCTTCGATGCATCCTCGTCCCGCGTGGCCACGCACAGCGGAACCACGACCGTGGGGCACTTGGCGTGTGCCGGCAGCGCGCTGGAAACCGAGCCGAGCAGCCTGCCCACGAATCCGCCGCGGCCGCGGGTGCCGACCACGACCAGTTCGGCCTGGCGGCTCAGGTCCAGCAACACCCCGGCGGGATCGCCCGACTCGATGTAGGTGCGGACCGTGATGTCCGTATCGGTGATGGTGGCCCGCGCCTGGCGAACGACTTCCTCCGCGCCGTTGCGGATCAATTGGTCATCCAGCGTTGCATAGCCGGCGTCCATGGAGGACGCGGC
This sequence comes from Paeniglutamicibacter sp. MACA_103, assembly GCF_045798555.1. NCBI lineage: Bacteria > Bacillati > Actinomycetota > Actinomycetes > Micrococcales > Micrococcaceae > Paeniglutamicibacter > Paeniglutamicibacter sp. MACA_103. The sequence goes on from NZ_JBIXLN010000017.1 coordinate 87,992, forward strand.
AAAGACCGGGATCGTATAGGCGGTCACGATATTCAAGACGCTTCCGCGCCTCTTGGCTTCCTGCGCCGCCCATTTCAGGGCGCAGAGGCCCTGGTCCGAACCGTCGACGCCGACAACGATCCCTTCGATGACCTCGGCGCCACCCTGGGACTTGCTGTTTTCGCTCATCGTCTTCACTCCTACGTGTAACGGTCTGAGTCCTCCCGGGCTTCCCCCGTACGAGGTCCCGTACTCCCATTGTTCACCACAGTGTGACGTGGGTCTATCTGTCGTTGAGCGTGGCGCATTTCTCCCCGGATTTTTCGCCTAGCGGCGTAAAGCCGAACTATAATTCCCACATGCCCCCTCAGGAAAAAACCCTCTCCCAAAGGACCGACCTGTCCCGTATGGACCGGTATTTCAAGATCACCGAACGCGGCTCGACCTACTCGCGGGAGATCCGTGGCGGCTTCGCCACTTTCTTCGCCATGAGCTACATCGTGGTGCTCAACCCGCTGATCCTTTCCGGTGCCGACTCCAACGGCGACGCGCTGGGCTCTGCCCGTGTCGCTGCCGTCACCGCGCTGGTCGCCGGCATCATGACGATCCTCATGGGGGCGTGGGCCAAGCACCCGTTCGCCATGGCCGCCGGCCTGGGCGTCAACGCCTTCATCGCCGTCACCGTCGCCGCCAACCCGGGACTCACCTGGCCCGACGTCATGGGACTCGTCGTCATTTCCGGCGTGACCATGCTGGTGCTGGTGCTCACCGGATTCCGGACCGCGGTGTTCAACGCGGTGCCCGCCAGCCTCAAGTCGGCCATCGTGGTCGGCATCGGCATGTTCATCGCGCTCATCGGCCTGGTCAATGCCGGCTTCGTGCGCCGCGTCCCGGACGCCGCCGGCACCACCGTCCCGGTGGGCCTGGGCTTTGACGGTTCGCTGACCGGCTGGCCGATCCTGGTGTTCCTCGTGGGCCTGCTGCTCACCATCGCCCTGGTGGTGCGCCAGACCAAGGGCGCCATCCTCATCGGCATCGTGGTCTCCGCCGTCCTGGCCAACATCCTCGAGGCCGTCTTCGACATCGGCCCGTCCTTCGATGCCGCCACCGGGACGGCGAACCCGCAGGGCTGGTCCCTGGTGGCCCCCTCGATGCCGACCTGGGCCCTTCCGGACCTGTCCCTGGTGGGCCAGGCCAACGTCTTCGGTGCGTTCAGCACCCTGGGCGCCACCTCGGCCCTGCTGCTGGCCTTCGTGATCCTGCTGTCGATCTTCTTCGACGCCATGGGCACCATGGTGGGCCTGGCCAACGAGGCCGGGACGGTCGACGAGGACGGGAACATCCCGGACGTGGACAAGGTGCTGCTGGTCGACGCCATGGGTGCTGTGGTCGGCGGCGCGGCTTCGGGCTCCTCCAGCCAGATCTACGTCGAATCCGGCGCCGGCATCGGCGAGGGCGCCCGCACGGGCCTGGCCTCCATCGTCACCGGCGTGCTGTTCCTGGCCGCCATGTTCCTGACCCCGCTGATCCACCTGGTGCCGTTCGAGGCCGTCGCCCCCGCCCTGGTGGTTGTCGGCTTCATGATGATCTCGCACGTCTCCAAGATCGACTGGAACGACTGGGGCGTGGCCATCCCGGCGTTCCTCACGTTCGTGTTGATGCCCTTCACCTACTCGATCGCCAACGGCATCGGCGCCGGCTTCGTCGCCTTCGTCTTCATCCGTTCGATCCAGGGCCGCGCCCGCGAGGTGCACCCGCTGATGTGGGCCGTCGCCGGCGCGTTCGTGCTGTTCTTCGGCATCGGCGTCATCGAGCAGGCCATCGGCATCTAGGCACGCCA